>DATGJN010000054.1 GCA_035295165.1 bacterium | reverse complement strand
AACAGCGTCCGTTGCCGCAGCTGTCGGTGGATCTCCGCTCGGTGCTCATCCCGCAGCATCAGTGGCGCAGGGGGTCGGCTCATGCATTGAGCATACACCACCCATCGTTAAGTATCAATACATTTCGGACAATGCACTAGTCAGCTATGTCCCGAAACTCGCGGCGATGGAAAAGGAGTCTGCTGGTACATATGCGTACACTGGTAATGCGACAGCATCCGCTGTTCTCTCTGTTCCCGTTTCTCAAGATACGGGAACAGCGGAGGCTCCCACATTGAGTGCGTCCGCATAGGCTCGATGGCGACCTCGACCCTTTACTATCCAGGTTCTTCCGTTCGCCTGAGGGCGCAATTCCGTACTAACAACAATACCGTCCCCACCGATCCATCGAGTCTCTATTTCCAATCGAAAGACCCCACAGGACTCGTCAACACAATCTGGTATGCGTTGGATCCCACCATGATTGTCCGCGACGGCGTTGGGTTGTATCACGTGGATTTGACGCTCGCACTTCGCAGTTAGCGGAACAAATCAATGCGGGAGCATACGCTCCTCACCTTTGCGTACGAAGTATATCTGCGGCAAGGCCGTTCCGCGAATGCGCTGTGCCCGGTGGCCCCGCTTACAATTCAGGTTGCCGGATCCGGGCCGCAAATCGATCGGCAGCGCTCTTGCGCATAACTCCAGGCGGAGAACTTGAAACTGTCGTCGACGCCATCGACAATCACGACGAACGGGTCGTCGCCGAAACTCGTGTAGTGGTCGTAGAGAGCTTGCGCCGACATGCCGGGCCGATAGGACGCCTGCAACGACTGATCGACGATCCGGCGACATGCCGCCAGCGCGTCCTCGGCGGTGTCGTAGACGCCGTGTTCCCAGCGTTCTTCGGGGTCCTCGTAGCGGAAATTGTCGTCTACCATCACTTTGTAGCGCGGCATCCCAGATCCTCAGCCGTGGCTGTTATTCTCCCGCTTCGTTCGCGCCACGAAAATGCGACTCCGATCATTCCTGGTAACCTATGGGGAACCGAACAGGTTCCGAACCCTGCCAAACGGCCCCGAACCTCCACGAAGGCTAGGCGTTAATTCGACGCGCTAGATCAGACGTATCACGGCGTTCCGCGAAGAAGCACGAACCTTCCCGAAGGCCCCGGTCTAGGGTGAGGTTAAGGCTCGGCGAATCTTCCGTCCTCTCGTCCCCTGGGCGTCCGGCGCAGACGACCGACGTCGCTGTTTCCCGTCGCGACGACACGATCCTCTCCGCCGGTCCGGCGCTCGAGGATGCCGTGTTGGCAGCCAAGCGTCTAGTGTTCCTGCCCACACAACACCTGTCACCGTCTACGGTTGCGAATTCCCTTGCCGAGGGGTGAGCAGGCGAGTGCCCTGCCCCCAGGCCTCAGCGGCTCACAGTTTGAATTTGCCTAGTCCCGCCTTCAGATCGTCAACGTTCATCGCGGGGGCCGCTTCGATAGAGGCATTCAAATTGATGAACATGGGTTCCGCGATCCTCGGGATGTCGGTGGTGTCCTTCATGTCGAAGACAAAGAACGCGGAGCGCATGCCCTGATGCGGAAAGAAGTAGGCGGCTTCGGGCTTGTGTTCGTCCATGAACGCCTGCAACGTCTTGGCGAGGGATCCGTCCTTGATCGCCTTGTTCCCTTGCTCGACCGGAATCGTCACATGCAACATCGTTCGCACCGTCAGTTCCTCCTTGTGGAACGTATTGTCGCGAAGCACATGAGGCGATTCGCCCCGCATCCCCAAGTGTCCCCCGGGCGTCGAAGACACACGGCCGCTGGCGGGACCGTCTCGATGCAAGCGCCACAGAAGTGCAGGAGTCGCGGTCCTTTCCGGTGCCACGGAACCTCCTCTTCCACGACGTGATCGTCGCCCAGGCGTGGTACGAACTCCACGCCTCGACCTTGCCGGTGGCCCGGGCACTGCGGAGACCCGATGCCCCAGGCGAGCGAGACGCGCGTCTTGAGCCGCCGCGCTAGCCGGCGCCGAGAAGTTTGGCCGTGCGCTTCACGTTGTGGGGATCCACCCAGAGGATCGCCCCGAACCGGCCGGCCCCGGCGGTGACGGCGCTGACTGCGGTGATGTTGACCCCCGCGTCGCCCAGCATGGCGAAGTACTCGGCGAGCGCCCCGACCCGATCGTCGCCTTCGATCACGAACGCCTTTTTCGGTCCCACGACCTTCCACTTGGCGGATCTGGCCGCGGCCTTGAGGCTCGCGCCGCTCGTCGGCACGAAATCGATTTGTGTCCGGCGCCCGCTCGGAAAGGCGTGCAGGACTGCGAGATTGACGCCGGCTTCCCTGAGATGACGGAGCACCCGGGCGCCCTCGCCCGGCTTATCGGTGGCCTCGATGTAGTAGTAGTCCATCACGCGGATCGTGTCAGCCATCGGTCTCCCTCCTTGGACCGCTCCTCACAGAACCCATATGGAGGGCGAGACGAGAATCCTGCTACGAGTGGGGCGTGCGCCCGCCCCGACAGGGCCGGTATGGGCCGGCGCATAACTGTATTGATGGCTCACGCACGACGTTCGCTGCGACCTGATGCTCAAAGGGGGATGCCATGACGCGACACCTCGCGTGTCTGACGTTCGACTTCGACGCCGTGTCCAATTGGATCGCGCGGGGTGCGGTGACGCCGACGGCGATGTCGCGAGGCGAGTTTGGCGCCGTCGGCGCCGGGCGCATTCTCGATCTGCTCAAGCGCCACGGGATCGCGTCCACGTGGTTCATCCCGGGGCACACGATCGAAACCTACCCGGAGATGTGCACGCGCGTCCACGGGGAGGGGCACGAGATCGGCAACCACGGCTACCTGCACGAGCCGCCGGCGACGCTGTCGGCCAAGGACGAGGAGGCGGTGCTGGTTCGCGGGAACGAGGCGCTTGCGCGCATCACCGGCCGCAGGGCCCGCGGCTACCGGTCGCCGGCGTGGGATCTCAGTCCGCACACCGTGTCCCTTCTATTGACGCACGGGTTTGTGTACGACAGCAGCATGATGGCGCACGACTGCCTGCCGTACCGGGCGCGCCAGGGGGACGATATCGCACCCGACCGGCCGGTCCGCTGGGGGACCGCCACGAAGCTCGTCGAGATGCCGGTGAGCTGGTCGCTCGACGACTACCCGCACTTCGAGTACGCGCGCACCCCGAACGGGATCCTCCCGGGGCTCCGGCGAGGCGGCGACGTGCTCGACAACTGGGTGGACGACTTCCGGTACATGGTCCAGACCGAGCAATGGGGCGTGCTGACGTACACGTTCCATCCACAGGTCACGGGACGCGGGCACCGCATGATCGTCCTAGAGCGGCTGATCGAGGCGCTCGCCGCGCTGGGAGCGACCTTTGTCCGGATGGACGCGGCGGTGGAGGAGTTCGTCGCGCGAGAGGCAGGGCCGCCGGGCGGGTCGGCCTGATGCCGTCGTTTGCGGCGCATCGTTCGGCGTAACGTGCCTGTCTGGGGTCGCAGAGAGCTATCCGCGGGTCATCAACTGGGGCAATGTCACGTGGAAGGCCAGCTCCCGGTCGACACGGTTTAGTCCAACTGTCCCCAACCGCAGACTCGGGCCTGTACCGCTGCAGTCGGCATATTATTGTTCACGGCGGCCGCCGACCGGTGAAGGATGACTCGAGTGCGCGGTCCGCCCAAGCGCGGCGTGACGGTCCCGTCGTTCCGATTTCACCTCGGTTCTGAACCCAGTCAATTCCGGCCGGTCCGGTTTCTCGACGTGCCACCGTGTGTCACCGCGGGGGGTAGCCGGCTGTCACATTCTGCACTATAAATGCGTCATACATGTCGCCCGGCGATCAGCGTCCACACCAGCGCCGGAGTCGTCGTCAGGAAGTGGCCAGCATGCGAACGATCCTCTCCGTCGTCTTGAGCGTCGTCGTGGCCGTATCGCTGTTCCCATCTCATGGGTACGCGGCGGCCCCGCTCGGCGTCCGCATCGTCGAGTTTCGCACGGTCGCGCCGGGACGGGTCAGGGTCGATGCGGCGGTCACCGGGCTCCGGCCGGAGATGCAGCTCCTCTTGCAAGGCGCCGTCACGCTCGGTCACGAGGTCGTCGACCTGCCTGCGGTGCCTGTGATTGCATCCCGTATTCCAATCGTCATCGATCTGCGCGCCGGCACCGGGCAGGTCGACGGCGTTTCCGGTCTCGAGTTTCGCCCGGTGCCGCCGCTCGACAGCAACCTGCCGATCGCGATCGAGCTCACCGTGCGCCAGGGGAGCGAGGGAGCCGCGGCTCGATTGACGGGCCTGCTGCTGCTGCCGACGGTCATCGTGCCCGGCTACCTCAACGAGTTCGGTGTGGCAAGGCCGGACGGCGCGGTGATCTCCGGTCTCGAACAGCGAGGGTATCGCGCCGGCGGCCCGTGGCCGAATCTGTTTTGGTTCCGGTATCGGTCTCGCAGTCTCAGCGTGCAAGAAGCCGCCCGCGCGCTGGCGACCTACGTACACGCCGTTGTGCTGCCCGCGTCGTACGCCGCGCGGATCAACGTCGTCGGATACAGCCTCGGCGGACTCGTGGCGCGATGGGACATAGCATTCGCCCCCGACTGGGAGGATCTCGTCGACCGGTTTGTGATGGTCGGCGTGCCGAACGAGGGCGCGGTCATGTCCTATGTCGACGCGTGGTACCCGGTGGTCGGCCTCGCGCGGACCCCCGCGGCCCGCGGACTGCTGCCGACGTTCCCGTTCTGGCGGCCGCGAGCCGACGCGCGGTGGGAGCTTCCGTCCGACGGACGTAACCCCGTGCTGGACGAGCTCAACGCGCGCCCGCTACCCGACGGGGTGCGCGTCTACGCCTTCTACGGCGATCGCACGACGGACTCCGCCGCTCCCGGCACATGGGCTGGGGTAACGGGCACACTCCCGAAGGCTGGCTTCTCCTACGGCGCCGGGGACGGCATCGTGCTGACAGCGAGCGCGCTGGGGCTCCCCATCAACGGCGGCAGCGGCATCCCCGGCCTCGCCGACCGGCTCCGACGGACGGTGAACCTCGGCGCCGTGCGCCACCAGGGTCTCCTTGAGGCGGCGATCCCGGACGTGGCTGACGCGCTTCGCGATGACGCGCCGGGCGAGGAGCCGAGCATCATGACGCACCGCGCTGACCGTGCGCAGGCGCCGCAGGACGTGGCCCGGCACGACGGGGAGCGTTCCAGCACCGGCTGCGTGTGCTTCGGGGTGCGCGAGGCGGTACGACGAGCGCCTACGACAGGACGAACGCCTCGTTGACCGCGGCGGGCCGGCTGCCGCCGTTGACGAGACCTCCGGCCGGGATCGAAGATGAAGATCTAACCGTCGAGGACAGCCGAGGCGACACCGCTGCGCATCGTCGGGAGCGGCGCGCGCGACGACCACGCGTGCGCCGGATCGTAGATGTCGTGCAGGTTTGTGTTGTGGTCAAAGGTGTTGAACCGGCCGGCTTGGGCAGGTCGTGCTCCGGGCGGAGGTGATCTCCCACATACGACGTCGCCCAAAATCGCTGGCGGCCTCCGTCGTCAGTCTAGCACGCTCACGCCGGAGCGGCGGATGGGGCGGCGTGCCCCGCTCGAGAGGACCCGGGCCGGCTTCAGGAGAAGGCGCCCGCGGGCGACAGCGGCCCGAATGCGACGGGGCCGCGCAGGGAGGGATGCGCGTGGGCCGGTTGGCCGAGCACGTTGTCTTGATCACCGGGGCGGCGCGCGGTATTGGCCGGGCCGTGGCCCTGGCGTGCGCCGCGGAGGGCGCCCGCATCGTCGCCGGCGACCTGGAAGTGCCGGCGGCCACCGCCGACGCGGTGCGCGCTGCTGGGCAGGCCTGCCTGTCCGTGGTTGCGGACGTCTCGCGGCGGGATCAGGTGCAGGCGCTCGTCGAGCGGGCGCTCCGCGAGTTCGGGCGGATCGATGTCGTCGTGTCAAACGCGGCCGTGGGATTTCCCGAACGGCTGCTCGAGATCACCGAGGAGCACTGGGACCGCGTGCTCGCGGTCAACCTCAGGGGCGCCCTGTTCTGTGTGCAGGCGGCGCTGCCGCCGATGCTGGCGTCCCGGCGTGGCTCGATTGTTTTGATCTCTTCGATCGCCGGTCGGCGATCGAGCCTCGTCAACGGCGCGCACTACACCTGCTCCAAGTACGGGCTGGTGGGGCTCACCCGCCACCTCGCGACCGAACTCGCCGGTACCGGGGTCCGGGTCAACTGCGTCTGCCCGGGACCAGTCGAGACCCGTTTCGTCACCGCGTACACGACCGCGGAAGAGCGCGCGGCGCTGGCGCAGCGGACCCCGCTCCGGAGCCTGGCCACGCCGGAGGACGTCGCGGAGGTGGTGACGTTCCTTGCGGGATCTGGGGCGCGGCACATGCACGGCGCCATCGTGGATGTGAACGGCGGCCTCTACTAGCCGTCCGTCCGGGAGCCTGCGCTCCGCGCTCAGCGCGCCCGCGTGATCTTGCGAAGCCCGCGCGGATGGTCCGGATCGTGCCCGCGCGCGAGGGACAGGTGGTACGCAAGCAGTTGGAGCGGGAGGACGTACACGTGCGGGCTGAGGCGTTCGTCCGGCACCGTCGGCATCTCTACCGGCACGACGGCCTTGCGGAGCAGTGGGCGATCTGACGAGAGCACGACCGTGTGGGCGTGGCGCCGTCGCAGTTTCGAGGCGAGTGCCGAGAGATGGGGAAGCACGCGGCCCGGCGGCGCCGCGAGCAGCACACGGAAGCCGCGCTGGACGACGGCGATCGGCCCGTGGAGAAGATCCGCGGCCGAGATCGGCTCCGCCACCAGGTAGCAGGTCTCCTTGAGCTTGAGGGCGGCCTCTCGCGCGGTGGCGTAGTTGTACCCGCGGGACGTCACCAAGCACTCGTCGGCCCGCCGCCAGCGCCGGGCCACCTCGCGAATCCGGTCGTCGGTGGCGAGCGCGCGCGCCATGAGGGCGGGGAGCGCCTGATGGGCATCGACGAGGCGCCGGCTGCCCGCCGCCTCTGCCACGAGCAGGCTGAGCGCCGTCAGCTGCGCAGTATACGTCTTCGTCGCCGCGACGCTGCGCTCGGGGCCCGTGCGGAGGAGCAACGCGTCGTGGGCCGCGCGCGCGAGTGGGGACCGCTCCTGGTTCGTGACGGCGACCGTGCGGGCGCCGTATCGTCGCGCGGTCTCGATGAACTCGACGATGTCCGGCGAGGCGCCGGACTGGGAGAGCCCGACGACCACCGCCCCGCGCAACCGGAGTCGTGCGCCGTAGATGGTCAGGACCGACGGCGCCGCCAGCGAGACGGGGACGCCCCACGTCGTTTCGATCAAATACCGGCCGTAGAGCGCGGCGTTGTCGGACGTGCCTCGCGCCGCGAGCACGATCAACGGCGGCGGCGTGCGACGCAGCCGACGGCCCAGTGCCGCGATCGTCCCGCCCTCGGCATCGTAGAGGCGCGCCACGACGTCGGGCTGTTCGAAGACCTCGCGGCGCATCAGTTGCCCCGGCGCGTCCGCGGCTGGCTGGCGCTCAGGCATCGGTGAGCAGCCGCGCCGAGGTGTCCTCGGGTCCGAGCTCGATCAACGCGCCGGCGGTCTTGCCGTCGCCCATCGTGCAGTTGATGACGAGCGTCTCGCCGAGGCGCTCGATGCCGGCGGCTTCGTGCACGTGGCCGCAGGTGAGCACGCGCGGCCGGAGTTGCATCACGAGATCCAAGACGGCCCGGGTCCCGATGTGCTGACCGGAGTACGCGACGTCGAGTGTGCCCGCAGGAGGTTCGTGCGTCACGAGCACGTCGCATCGTGACGTCGCGTGCGGTCCCCCGAACGTGACGCCGGCGATCTCGACGGGCGTGCCTCCGGCGAGCGCCCCGCGTCCGACGATCTCGGCGACCGCTCGGGGCCCGTCCATGTTGCCGGGAACGGCGAGCACCGGGACCGGAAGAATCTCCAACAGGCCGAGGGCTTCCTCGCCCCGGCCGCCGTGGGTGAGATCGCCGGGAAGCAGGACGACGGCCGGGGCGTGCTCGCTCACGAGGGCGCGCACGCGGGCGATCCGGTCGGGGCGGCCGTGGAGGTCTGCGCAGGCGAGGATCCGCATCGCGGCAGTGTCTTCGACACGCCCGGTCCCGGCTCCCACGGCGCGACGCGCGTGCAGATGAGCCTGGGTTGGGCGCGGCAGGGGGGGAGGCGACACAGCGGGAAGACCATGGCAGTTGACCGGGCCGCGTCGCGGTGTCTTGGCGCGGGACCGCGCAAGGAGCGTGACCTGGCATGCCGCAGACGTCTCGGCGCGAACGCCGCGCCCAGCGGCGTGGGACGCCCGAGGTGCCCGCACCGCCCGTGCGCGCGCGTCCGTGGGCCTGGGGACTCCTGGTCGTGGCGCTCATCGCAGCCGGCGGCGTATGGTCGTGGTCGGCGGCGCATCCGCGTGCGGCGGCGCCGCAGGCGGGTGAGCGCATCCCGGATGAGGGGTACGCACACGTGCCAGTCGGAACCGTCGTCCCGTACCGCGCCCGACCGCCCGCGTCCGGGCCGCACTATCCGGCGCCTGCCCCCGCGGGCGTCTACGTGGAGGGACTCGAACCCGGCTTTTGGGTTCACAACCTGGAGCACGGCTACATCGTGGTCCTGTACAAGCCGCCGATCTCGGACGATCTCGTGACGCAGTTCCGGGCGATGCTGCGGGAGTTCCCGCCGAGCAAGTTCGGGGACGTCAAGCTCGTGTTCGCCCCCTACGTGAACATGTCGCACCGGTTTGCGCTGCTGTCGTGGGACTGGCGGATGTGGCTCGACTTGTTCGACCGGGCCAAGGTGCTGGAGTTCTATCGCGCGCACGTCGATCAAGGGCGGGAAGACCTTCCGTAGGGCGACGTAGGAACTTGATGCGGCCGGTGTGGTCGGCCGCCAGGGAGGGAGATCGGCGATGAAGATGTACGTGGGTGGCGAGTGGATCGACAAGCGGCAGACGATTCCCGTGATCAACCCCTACGACGGCTCGGTGGTCGATACGATTCCCAAGGCGGACGCCGATGACGTACAACGCGCGCTCGCGACCGCCGTCCGAGGCGCCGCCGTGATGCGGCGGCTGACCGGCTACGAGCGTTTCCAGATCCTCCGCAAGGCGGCGGACCTGCTGCTCGCGCGCACCGAGGAGTTCGCGCGCACGATCACGCTGGAGGAGGGCAAGATCATCGGCGAAGCCCGGGTCGAGGTGGCGCGCGCGGCCGAGATCCTCGCGCTCTCCGCCGAGGAGGCGAAGCGCCTCTACGGAGAAGTCATCCCGCTCGACGGAGCTCCCGGCGTCAAGACGCAGATGGGCTTCACCCTGCGCGTGCCGTGCGGCGTCGTGGTGGGGATCAGCCCGTTCAACTTCCCCCTGCATCTTGTGGCGCACAAGGTCGGCCCGGCGCTCGCCGCCGGCAACAGCGTTATCCTGAAGCCGGCGAGCGACACGCCGCTCAGCGGTTTGAAGCTGACCCAGCTCCTGCTGGAGTGCGGGGTGCCGGGCGATGCCATCCAGTGCATCACGGGGAGCGGCAAGGACGTCGGCGAGGCCCTGTGCGCGGACGCGCGGGTGCGAAAGATCACGTTCACCGGCAGCCGCGACGTCGGCGAACGGATCTGCAAGGTCGCGGGTCTGAAAAAGGTTACGATGGAGCTCGGGAGCAACTCGCCGCTCATCATCATGCCGGACGCCGATCTCGAGAAGGTCGCCACGGCGGTCGCGGCCACCGGGTACGCCAACGCGGGGCAGGTGTGCATCAGCGCCCAGCGCGTCATCCCGCTGCAACCCATCTATCAGGAGTTCCTCGCGGCGCTGAAGCCCAAGGTCACCGCGCTCACGACCGGCAACCCGTTGGACGAGGGGACCCGGATGGGGCCGATGGTGCGGGAGGCGGACGCGGAGCGCGTCGAGGCGTGGGTCAAGGAAGCCGTGGCGGCCGGCGCCAAGCTCGTCGTCGGCGGCGAACGTCGGGGCGCGATGCACGCGCCGACGGTCCTGGCCGATGTCACGCCGGAGATGCGGATCTCGAAGAGCGAGCTGTTCGGTCCGGCGGTGGCGGTGACGCCGGCGGCGACGGTCGATGACGCGATCGCGCTGGCCAACGACACCAACTACGGGCTGTCCGCCGGGGTGTTCACGCAGAACATCAACTCGGCGATGCGGTTCGCGCGCGAGGTGGAAGCCGGCAACATCCACATCAACTGGGGCCCCCAGTGGCGGGCGGATCTCATGCCGTACGGCGGGCTGAAAGACAGCGGCTTCGGCAAGGAGGGCCCGAAGTACGCCGTCCAGGAGATGTCCGAACTCAAGATGGTGGTGATTCACCTGTCGTAACAAGACGCGGCAACCGGCGGGAGGGCGCGATGCGAGTGGTGCGCGTGCACGCGTACGGAGGGCCCGAGGCGCTGCGGTACGAGGAACTGCCGACGCCGGCGCCGGGCGCGGGAGAAGCGCTGGTGCGCCTCGAGGCGTGCGGCGTCAACTTCGTCGACATCTACCAGCGAATGGGTCAGTATAAGATTCCGCTGCCGTTCACGGCGGGTTCCGAGGGCGCCGGCGTCGTGGAGTCGGTGGGTCCGGGGACCGCGGAGGTGCGGGCCGGCGATCGCGTGGCGTACGCGGGTGTGCTCGGCGCGTACGCCACGCATGCGGTCATCCCGGCGGCGCGTCTCGTGTCGCTGCCGGCCGGCGTGGACGCTCGCCAGGCGGCAGCGGTGATGCTCCAGGGCATGACCGCGCACTACCTCTCGCATTCCACGTACCCGCTCAAGGCGGGGGACACCGCGCTCGTCCACGCTGCGGCGGGCGGCGTCGGGCTGCTCCTCGTGCAGATGGCGAAGATGCGCGGCGCCCGCGTCATCGGGACGGTCTCCACGCCGGAGAAGGCGAAGCTCGCGCGCGAGGCGGGCGCGGACGAAGTCATCCTGTACGAATCGCAGGACTTTGAAGCGGAAGTCAAGCGGCTCACCGGCGGGCGGGGCGTGCAGGTCGCGTACGACTCGGTGGGCAAGACCACGTTCGACAAGGGCTTGAATTGCTTGGCGCCGCGCGGTTATATGGTGCTCTGCGGTCAGTCCAGCGGGCCGGCGCCGTCGATGGACCCCCAGGTCCTCGCCCCAAAGGGTTCGCTGTTCGTCACCCGGCCCACGATGGGCAACTACGTCCAGACCCGCGACGCGCTGCTCGAGCGGGCGGAGGCCGTCCTGGGGTGGATGGTGTCGGGCCGCCTCCGGGTGCGGATCGATCGCACGTTCCCGCTGGCGCAGGCCGCGGACGCTCATCGGGCCCTCGCCGCCCGCGTGACGACCGGGAAGGTGCTGTTGCTCCCTGGGTAGTCCGCTGGCTACCGCCTAGCTTCCGTACGAAGCGGGAGCACGCCAGCGGACGCGTCGCGATGGGCGCGCTCGACACTCGTCCATGCCGGGCTCGGGTCCCGTACCGCCGGCGCGACATAGCCGGCGTCCCTGCCGCGCCCCCGGTCGCGGTAGACGAGCTCGCCGCCGTAGTACCCGGTGATCAGGAGCACGATGAGCGTCAGCGCGCCCGCGATCATCGCCAATCCGGGGCGGCGCAGCCGGTTGAGGTGGACCGCGATTCGTACAACGAGCCACAGCGCGACGACCGCCAGGAGCACGTAGCCCCAGTGTTCGTGGACCTGCACGCGGCCCCCGCTGAAGAACCGCTGGATGGCCGGCAGTTGGGTCTGGAGCGTTCTGAGCCCCGCGCCTCCTTCGTGCTCCCGGGCCTCCGGGGTGAGACGGCCGCTGATCACGGCCAGCGCCGAGCCGACCGCCCCGGCGACCAGGCAATACAGGCCTGCGTTGCGGAAGGACTGTGACTTCCACAGCACCCCGATGACGTCGAACAGGAAGGCCAAACACAACAGCGCGATCGGGAAATGGGCCAATATCGGATGTGCCTCGACCTGCCAGTTGAAATGGAGCGGCAACAGCATCCCTCCGTTTGCCGAGTTGAGTTCACCCTGGTCATCGCGATGCTACCGGACTTCGTTGCTTGCCGACGAGATCGTGATCCCCCGGGGTCGTAGGACGACAGTCCAGGGCCCACGCCAGAGCTAATGTCAGCACCCCGACGTCACGCACGAGAATCGAGGTGTCCCCACTCGTGAGCAGCAAGCCGGCGACGACCTCGGTCATCATCGCGACGGCGATCCAGGAGACGATGGACGGCATGAGGTCGATCAACGCCGCGACCGAGAGCACAAACAGCACCCACCCGTGGAGCAGGACGAGCGCCACCGGCGACGCGTACGACGCGATGGCCTGGGGAACGTAGCCCGTCCACTGGCTGGGACCCGTGAGCTCCCAATATCCGAACAGCCCCAGGACCAGGGCGGTGCCGAGACGCGCGACCACGCGTGGGCCAACCGGCCGAACGCTACGGACCGAGGATGCGACCCTGCGTGTCCGTGACGACGAATCCGTCATCGCCATTGTTGGTCTCCCCGTCCGCACCGTCGTCACCTAGGCGCGTCTCGACAAAGTACAACCGGTTGTCGCGGCTAATGGTCGCGGTCTGGGCGGTGTTGTCCTGAAGGTCCGTGACCGTGACGGTCTCGGTGCCACCGCCACCGGGCCGAACCTTGATCTGAAAGCCGGTCAGGATCTGATCGCTCGGTGCCACGGTCATGACCGGATAGATCTCGTGCGCGCGGCTCGCATACCACATATCTGAGAGCAGTGGGCCTGACGCGCCGGGCGCTGCGACCGCCGTCGTCGCGCTTGACCCCGTCGTTGGGGTGGTCGTTCGTTCGCGGTCGCCGTTCGATCCAGCACGTGGGCTACGCGACCGCTCGAGCTTGTGGCCAGTGGCCGCCGCGCGGCGGCCCGCTCCATCGATTGTGGCACCCCGCCGCCCGGGATCGTCCGGCGTGACCCTGGACTCGCGCGCGGCCGACTGTCGGGTCACACCGGAGACCGCCAAATTGAGGCGCGGGGCGTGCGAACCCATCACCCCCAGCCAGACCCCCACGGTGGCCGCGAGTGAGACGGCGGTGATTTTCCACGGAGCGCGCTCCGAACTCAAACTCGTTGCTCCCCCCAGTCGGGAGCGAGCGCCGCCTGTGTCACGCGGCTCTCGTCCGGAATGGCTTCAGATAGCTGAACGCCCAGCGGGCCTTCGCCAGCCGGGCGCCCAGCACCCATCTCGGGATTGACAGAATCCGTGCGGCCGTGTCGCAGGAAAATCCCTCGAAATCCACGAGCAGAAGCGGTAGGCGGTGGCGTAGGGGAAGCGTTTCCAGGCGGGACGCGACCTCGTGTCGGATTCTCCGCACGGGGACGGCCTCCGGACCGGACTGAGCGCGGTCGTCGGCGTGCAACCCGGAGCCGTGGAGGTAGAAGGCACTGATCTCGTCCTGATACCGCACGGCAAGTTCTCCACAGAGGTGCATGATGGGGCCAGCGTACCGCAGGGGAATGACATCCCGATGACGCCCACCGCGCCGGTTCACAAGGTGGAACAGGGTGGTCTAGATTGAGATTTGCCGCCCGATCTCGACCAGCGCATCCGACGGAAGCCGGAAATAGTCGCTCAAGTGGACGGAATTGCGTTGCATGAGCGCGAACAGCGCTTCAATCCACTTCGGCAATCCCATGCCGTCGTCGCGAGAGACGACGGTCTCGTGGCCGACGTAATAGGTGACGTCGGAAGGATCGATCCCGCAGCCACCGGCGTGGGCCTGCCGGAGCAGCGCCGGTATATCGGGCCGCTCCATGAACCCGTACCGGGCGGATGCGCGCCAGAACTGAGGGGCGATTTCCGCGACGGTGAGTCGGTCGGCGCTCGCGACCCAGGGCACCGGTTCCGTGTCGACCGTAAGAACAAACAGACGCTCGTGCAGCGCCCGGTTATGCTTGACATGCCACACCATCACGGGGGGCACGTCACGTCGGGTGCGTGTCAGAAAGACGGCGGTGCCCGGCACGCGCGGAATTCTTCCCTGCGAGATATTCTCCAGGAACGGACCGATCGGCAGGACCGCTTCTTGAAGCCGCACGGCCACCGCGTCCGCTCCGCGATGCCAAACGAGCATCACACCGTACACGAGCGCCGCCAGAACGAGCGGCACATATCCGCCGGAGGCAATTTTTGACAGGTTGGCCGTGAAGAACGCCGTATCGACGATCAGAAATGCGCCGGCGACCGCGCCCGCCCTGAGGACGCCCCATCTCCAGATCTCGCGCATCGCGACAAACAGCAGGATCGAGGTCGCAAGCATGGTGGCCGACACCGCCACGCCGTAGGCGGCCGCGAGATTGCCTGACGTTCTAAAGACGATCGTGAGACCGCACGTGACGATCATGAGGATCCAGTTGACGATACCAACGTAGATCTGCCCATATCCTTGCGCCGACGTCTGCGTGATGTACAATCTCGGCAGCCATCCCAGTCGGATGGCCTGGCGCGTCATCGAAAAGGCACCGGTGATGATCGATTGGCTGGCGATGATCGTGGCAATCGTCGCCAGCACAACAAACGGCATCAGTAAGACCGACGGGCACAGCCGGTAGAAGATATTGTCGGACGTGGGCGCGCCCTCGAGGACCAGCGCGGCCTGACCCGCATAGTTCAGCACGAGACTCGGAAAGACCAGGGCCGACCAGGCAAGACGGATGGGCCGTGGACCGAAGTGCCCCATGTCGGCGAACAGCGCCTCGGCGCCCGTCGCACACAGAAACACACCTCCGAGCACGAGAAACCCGGTCACCCCGTGGGAGAACAGATAGGAGAGACCGTAGAGCGGATTGACGGCAAGCAGCACCGACGGGTGCCGGGCAATGCCCCAGATGCCGAGAAGGCCGATCGTCACGAACCACAACAGCATCATCGGGCCGAATGCCCTGCCGATCCGGGCCGTGCCTTGAGGCTGAATGAGAAACAGCACGACGAGAATCAGGACGGAGCCGGGCAGGACGTAGGCCGCGGACGAGGGCGCGATGATGTTCAACCCTTCGACCGCCGAGAGCACGGAGATCGCGGGTGTAATCGCCCCGTCGCCGTAGATCAGCGCGGCTCCCAGCAGCCCGAATGCGACAATGACGACCCTGGACCGGCGCTTGGCCACGAGCAGCGACATGAGCGCGAGAATGCCGCCTTCACCCTGGTTATCGAGACGCATGGCAACCGAGACGTACTTGATACTGACCACGATGATCAGGGTCCAGATGATGAGCGATAACGCGCCGAGGATGACGGCCGGAGCAGGGGCCGCGCCGGTGAGGACAAGCACCGTCTTCAGGGTGTAGAGGGGGCTCGTTCCGATATCGCCGAACACGACCCCCAACGCCGACAGGCTCAGGGCCCGCAGCGCGGAGTTGCCAGCAGGACGGCTTCGAGTTTCAGGAATCGTGTCGGACACCACGGACCCCACTCAGCACGGTGTGCGGCGCCGTCCCAGACGGGCAACGCGCTTCCTGCGACTGAGTGTTGCCCAGACGACGAGGGTTTCCCTATCGACCTCGCCGGATGTGACCGTCCGCCGAGCCGGGAGCTCAGGGTGTGATCGACGCCGGCGGCGAGTGGGACACGGGGACACCGCGGTTGCCGTGCGCCAGGTTCGTCGGGCGCGCCGCCCGCGCCCGGGCGTGTCGGTCGCTAGACCACGAGCCGCGGATACAGCCGGGTCGCGATCGCGACCAGCGCTGCCACGAACGCAAGCAGCACGGCAAAATCGACGCCGAGCCCGAACGAGGTCGTGCCCCCCTGCACCATCAACGCGCGCAGGCCGTCCACCTCGTAGGTCAAGGGGTTGACGGAGGCGACCGCCTTGAGCCAGGCCGGCATGAGCACGATCGGATAGATCGCGTTGCTCGCGAAGAACAACGGCATCGTCATCACCTGTCCCATGCCCATGACGCGCTCGTGGGTCTTGACGATGCACGCGATCACGAGCGAGAACGTCGAGAACACTGCGGACCCCATCACGATGAGCACCAGCACGCCGGCCACGTTCCACGGCTCCCAGTTCGTCCGGATGCCCATCAGCAGCGCGAGGATGTATACGATCACCCCCTGCGAGAGTGCGCGCACGCCGGCCGAGATCGCCTTGCCGAGCACGAGCGCCGTGCGGGAGATCGGGCTGACCATGTACTTGTTCAGAACACCGAGGTCGCGCTCGCGGACCGCCGACACCCCGTAGAAAATGGCGATGAACAGGACGCTCTGCGCCAGGATGCCCGGCGCCATGAAGTCAAGATAGCGCAGCGTGCCGGTGGGAACGCCCCGCAGGTGGGACATCACCTGTCCGAACACGACGAGCCACAGCGTGGGCTGCACCGCCCGCATCACGAGTTCAAGGGGATCGTGGCGTAACTTGCGGATCTCGGCATCGGCCACGGCCAACATGTGCCCGAGGAACGCGACGGCCCCGGTCGGGCTAGGAGAGACGGCGCGCGGTACGGCGGGTGCGTAGGACGTCACGGTAGCTGCCTCCTGTCTCGATGCTGGCGCCGGTGAACTGCATGAATACGTCGTCCAGGGTTGCCTGGGCACCGACGGCCGCCTTCAGTTCGTCGGGCGCGCCGACGGCGGCGACGCGTCCCTGGTGCATGACCGCGACACGATCCGCGAGATCGTCGGCTTCGTCCATGTAGTGCGTCGTGATGAGAATCGTCGTGCCGAACATATCCCGAAGCCGCTGCACGTGCTCCCACACGGCGCGGCGAGCCACCGGGTCGAGTCCGACCGTGGGCTCGTCCATGAACAGCACGGTCGGCCGGTGCAGCATGGCCTGTGCGATCTCGAGCCGCCGGATCATGCCGCCGGAATACTGGCGCACGAGCTGGTCCGCCGCGTCGCTCAGCCCCACGAGCTCGAGGGCCTCCACGATGCGCCGGGCCCGTTCTGCGCGCGCCAGCCCGTACAGCTTGGACGAGACGAGCAGATTCTCGTACCCGGTGAGCGCGCCATCGGCCGAGAGGGCCTGCGGGACATATCCAATGTGACGCCGCACGACGGTCGGCTCGCTCGCGATGTCAAACCCCGCCACCCATGCGCGCCCGCTGGTTGGCGGCAGGAGCGTGGTCAGCATCTTGATCATCGTGCTCTTGCCGGCGCCGTTCGGGCCGAGGAGCCCGAAGATCTCCCCGGCGTGCACGTCGATCGACACCGCATCGACCGCGACGAGGTCGCGGAAACGCCGGGTGAGTTCCGCCGCCCGGATCGCCGGCTCGATCGTCGTCCCGGTCGCCCGACGACCGTCGGCGACTGCCGGCGCCCCGGCGGGCCGCGCCGTGCTGGGTTGGGGTCTTGTCATCGGTCCGGATTCACCTCCGCGATCGTGAACGCCGCTGCGAGCGCGTCCAAATCCTGTGTCATGCGACGCAGGACGACGTCCGGCAGGGTGGCGAGCACACCCGCCGTTTTCTCGCGCGCCGCGTCCTTGGCCGCCTCGAACTGCGTCCGGCCGGTACGGGTCAGGTGCAGCGACACCTCCCGCCGGCTTGCAGGGTTTGGGGCACGCGTCACCACCCCGCGGCTCACGAGCCGGTCTACGAGCGCCGATCCGCTCGGCGGGGTGACACCCAAGTGATCCGCGAGGGCCCGCAGCGAGCATCCGCCGCGCCGGTACACGAACGACATGGCGCGGAACTGCGCCATCGTGAGCCCCGGCATCTGCCGGCGCATCTGGGCGCGCACAAACCGCACCGCCAGCGGCGCGACGTCGACCAGTCGGGTCGCACAGGCGTCGGCCGCCGCGGATGGGCGCGTGGGACGCGTGATCGTTTTCATCGGTGGTGGATGCGCATCAGTTAGATATCCTAACAGTTCGCTACCCTAATGATAACCCGGCGACCCTGCGCGCGTCAAGAGTGTAGATGATCGATTCCACGATCGCGACGAGACCTACCCGCCGGCGGCTTCCGAGTGTGTCGTGAGGGAGAAACGCGCCGGTCGGAGGCCCACGACATTCACGTCGACACATCCCGCGTCGACCGTGACGAGCGCGTATGCGTTGCACGGTTCGCCACCGGTGTAGGCGCAGTCGACCAAGGAGGTGAGCGTGACGTACGGAACCGCGCCGATGCGGGTCAGGCGCGTCCAGTGCATGTGCCCGGCAAACACCGCGCGAACGCGGCCGGCCTGCTCGAACACCCGTCGCGCTTCGGCCCGGGCGCGGGCGGCCGCGAGGTGTGGGCGGGCCTCAAAGTATCGGTGCCCGTCCAGCGGCTGTTCATCCAGGGGGTGGTGACAGAACACGATGCACGGCCGATCGGTGTGGAGGGCGGTCTCGAGCCACGCCCGCTGCGCTTCGCCGATCGCCCCGCCGGTCTGCTCGATCGGAGGATCCAGGCTGTCGAGGAGCACCAGGCGCACGTCGTCGAGATCGATGATCTCGTGCGGGGCGGACTTGTCGAGCGCGACGGTCAACTCGTCCTTGGACAGGCACGCCACGTCGGTGTTGCCCACGACGTGGTACACGGGGACGGCGGCTTGCTGGAGCCGGCGCCGCACGTAGACCGTGCGCACCCGGTCCTGACCGTGTGCGATGCTGTTGATGCGGTCCCCGAGATCGACGATGCAGTGGGCGTCGAACGCGCGGGCCTCGACCACCAACTCGTCGAGCAGGGCGGGCGCCCGGCTCCCGAGCTGGGTGTCACGGTCCGGGCCGCAGTGGATGTCGGCGACCACGACGAGGCGCGTCGTCGGCCTCTCCTCTCGCCGCCGGAGGGGCACGTCTCCCCGGACCGCAGGGATGTCGGGGCGACGCGCGGGCCCGGCCCGCGCTAGGCCCGCGCGGCAGTCCGCTCCTTCAGGCACGCCTCGAGCGCGTCGAGCACACGCTGCATCCGTTCCGGATACGCCTGCGTGCCGAGGTGGCCGATCCGCACCACCTTGCCCGCGAGCTGCGTGAGGCCGCCGGCGATCGCCACGCGGTGGCGCGCCCGAAGTCCGTTGATTAGGGCATCGGCGTCGACGCCCTTCGGCGGATACGCCACGGTGATCGTGGGCGACGCCCATCGGTCGTCCGCCAGCAGAGTGAACCCGAGGCGCTCGAGCCCCCGGCGGAGCATCTGCTGGGCCCTGCGGTGTCTCGCGTAGCGGGCCTCCAGGCCCTCGGCGAGGATCCGTTCCAGTGCCCGATCGAGGGCGAAGATGTTGTTCGTTGCGATGGTCACCGGGTAGGGGTGATGGGGCCAGTCGTGTTCGAACTGACGCCACGTCCGAAGGTTGAAGTACCACCCTCGCGCTGGCCCGGACTGCCGGTCGATCACGTCCCATCCGAGCTGTGTGATCGCGACGGGCGCGAGTCCGGGCGGCGCCTCGAGGCACTTCTGGGATGCGGACGAGACGGCCGCGAGCCCCCAGGCGTCGGTCTCGACGGGCATGCCGGCCAGGGACGAGACCGCGTCCACCGCGACGGCCACACCCTCTTCGCGCGCGGCCGCGGCGATTTCGGCCACGGGGTTGATGACGCCGGTCGACGTATCGCTGTGCACGACGCCGAGCAGCGGGACGCCTGTGCGTCGCAGCCAAGTCCGGACTTCCCCGGGGTCGGCGGGGCGATCCCACGGAATCTCGAGCGTGTCGACCTGGGCGGAGTACGCGCGGGCGATTTGCAGGACGCGGTTGCCGAAGAACCCGTTGACGATGACCCCGACGCGCCCGTCGGGGCCGATCAGGCTCCCCATCATCGCCTCCACGCCGCCGCTGCCGGACGACGGGATCGGATAGACCGATCCGGTGGTGGCGTATACTTGGCGGAGCCGTTCG
Source organism: bacterium (assembly GCA_035295165.1). Taxonomy (NCBI): domain Bacteria; species bacterium. The sequence goes on along the minus strand of DATGJN010000054.1, from coordinate 25,917 downwards.
ATGAATACCCGGTAGTAGCCGAGCCACTCTCCCCCGTAGTGTTGGCGAACCTGCTGCGCCATTGCCGCGAGCACATCCGCTTCAACCGGGATCGGCCCGGGGATGTGCAGCAAGATGTCGTCCTTCATCGAGTGCCTCCTTGCGAGCGAGTTCACGGGATGGACCCGGTACGTGGCGGCTTCGGTGGGGGCGCGTCCGCCTCCTGTCGGGGCAGAGGCGGGCCCGGACGGCCGTCCGCCGTCCGGGCCCGCGGGCGGGTTGCGGGGTGGCGTCGCTACAAGAGCCCCGCGCTCTTCAACCAGTTCGTCGCCGCCTGGGTCACGGAAGTGCCGTTGACGACCTCGAGCTGGAGCTGTTGGCTGACCTGGGTGGTCAGCTTGGGCGCCAGCGCGTTGAGCGCAGCCGCGAGGCCGGCCGCCTTTTGCAGCGTGGCGTCGCGCACGATCGGCGCCGGATGGTAGATCGGGAACAGGTGCCGGTCGTCATCGAGCAGCACGAAGTGGTCCTTGGCGATCAGCGCGCTCGTGGTATAGCAAACGTTGACATCCGCCTTGCGCTGCTGGACGGCGGTAAACGTGAGGGCTTCGTCCAGTACCGCCACCTTGCCGAACGTGAAACCATAGGCACCCTTCATGCCGGGGAGCACGCTCGGATCGGTCTGGCCGTCCGGCGGGGTCGCCACCGTGAGCGTGGCCGCGGCCGACGCGAGATCGGAGACCTTCGTTGCGTGCAGCGCGCCGGCGCGCGCCTGGCTGGAGCAGATGCCGTACGTGTCGTTCAACGGCGCCATCTCGAGCCACGTGATGCGATACTTCTGTTCGTAGCCGGACTTGACGAGCGCGTAGTCGCGCTGGTCGTCGTGCGTGGTCTTGAGCCCGAGCCGGGCCAACCCCGTCGCCGTGAACTCCGGGTAGAGGTCGATCTGCCCGCTCCTAATCGCGTTGAAGACGATATCGTTCGTCCCCAGCTTGGCTTTCTCGGTGACGTCGAAGCCCGCGTGCCGCAGGAGCAGCGCGTACATCTTGGTCAGGAGCTGCGCCTCAGTGTCGAGCTTGCCGCCGATCGTCAAGTGCGTCATGCCCGCGGCTCGCGCTGCGGACCACGGGCTCGCGGTCGCCACCAGCACGAGCAACGCGAGAACGCACACCGCCAGCACGCGGGGCGTCCGTACTCGTCGTCCCATTGCCGTCCCTCCTTGTTAGTCCTCGTATCCCGTACTCAGCGTGCGTCTGCAATCTCCCTGAAAGGACCCGGGGTCCCGAGCCCGCCGGACTCCGACGGACGCAAGTGGATGCCTCGGGCCGTGGAGCGTGCGTGCCGGGCGCGTCCTATGAGCGCGTCTCACCCCCCGCAACCGTCCGGAGTCCCTCGGGCGTGAGGACATACTGCACGCGGCCGAGTCCGATCTCCGCGAGCATGGCGAGCAGCGTGACCGGGACGGCCCCGGCCAGGATCTGCGTGGTGTCCACCTGGTACAACCCGGACAGGATGTAGTCGCCGTATCCGCCCGCCCCGATGATCGCGGCGAGCGTCGCGGTCGCGACGATTTGCACCACAGACGTCCGGGCGCCGGCGGCGATCACCGGAAGGACCAAGGGAATCTGGATCCGCCGGACGATCTGCCACCGCGTCATCCCGCAGCCCTGCGCGGCGTCGATCGTCGCCGCGTCGATGCCGCGGATGCCGGTGTAGGTGTTCAGGAGGATCGGCGGGATGCCGAGGACGGTGAGCGCGACCAGCGAGGGCGTGAAGCCCAAACCCAGGTAGGGGATCGCGAACGCGAGGAACGCGATCACGGGGATCGCGCGCATGAGGCCGGTCACGTTCACCGCGACGAACGCGAATGTCGGTCGCCGCCCCACGGCGATGCCGAGCGCGGTTCCGACGAAGACGGCGAGCGCCCCGGCGGCGGCGCACAACGTCACGTACTGGACGGTATGCGCCGCGTACGAGTTCGCGGGGTTGGCGACAAACGCGGCGAGGCGCCCTACCATCGCGGTCCTCTCGGGTTGGGGTGGCTGGACGCCGCGGCGCGGCGTCGGGGCCTCACGAAGCCGACACCGGCAGACGGCCACGGTTGAGCGCGCGCTGCACGGCGAGGAGCAGGAAATCGATCGCCACGGCGAGGGCGCCGATCACGATCGCGCCGCCCAGCACCTCGTCGTAGTTCGTGTTTTGAATGCTCGAAAAAATCAGATCACCCAGCCCGCCGGCCCCGACGAGCGACGCAAGCGAGGCGATGCCAATCGTCGTCACCGTCGCCACACGCACGCCGGCGACCACTAGCGGCAGCGCGAGCGGGGTCACGACGCGGCGGAGGATCTGGCCGCGGGTCATCCCCACGGCCCGCGCGGTCTCGAGCAGGACCGGGTCCACGGCCTGGATCGCCGCGGTCGTGTTTCGGATCAAGACGAGCTGCGCGTAGAGGATGAGCGGGATGATGATCGTCGTCGCGTTCAGGCCCGTGACGGGCACCAGAAACGCGAGCAGCGCCAGGCCCGGGATCGTATACAGCAGGCCGGCCACGGTGATGACCGGGAGATAGATCCGCCGGTGGCGCGCGATCGCGGCGCCGATCGGCAACGCGATCACGACGGCGATCAACATGCTCGTGCCGACGATCATCAGGTGCTGCACGAGCAAGTTGGGGATGCTCGACGGATCGCCGAGATCGTAGTTGACCGGGTCGAGGAGGAAATGCATCGATGCTTACCGCGGCCGGGCGCCCACCGGGGCCTGCTGGGCCGGAGCGCCGATGGGGTTCCCCGGACGGGTCGCGGCGATCTGCCGGATGATGCTCCGCGGCGTGACGTAGCCGGCGGGCGGTGCCCCCGCCGCCGGCTGGACGGCGAGCGCGGCCGCACCGGTGTCGAGCAGCGTCAGCATCGCGTCGAGGAGCGACGTCGCGGGGACAACGGGAATCGTCGCGGCGGGCGGCGTCGCGTCTGGGTCGAGCGCGACCGACACGGGCAGGTACTCCAGCTGACGCACGACGTTGTCGGCTCCGACCAACCGGCGGACGAAGTCGTCCGCCGGCCGGGCCAGGATCTCGATCGGGGTGGCGGACTGGACCAACCTGCCCGCGGAGAGCACCACGATCTGGTCGCCGAGACGAAGCGCTTCCTCGACGTCGTGGGTGACGAACAAGATCGTCTTGCGCACGCCGTGCTGAATGCGGAGCAGTTCCTGCTGCATGCGGCCGCGCGTGATCGCATCGAGCGCGCCGAACGGTTCGTCCATCAAGAGAATCTCGGGATCCGCGGCAAGCGCCCGGGCGATCCCCACGCGCTGCTGCTCGCCGCCGGAGAGTTCGCGCGGATAACGACCGCGGTACTCGGTGGGGGCGAGGCCGACGAGCGTCAGGAGCGTGTCCACGCGGCCGTCGAGACGCGGGCGCGGCCACCCGGCGATCTCCGGTGTGACGCGCACGTTCTCGGCGACGGTCATGTGAGGGAACAGGCCGGCCTGCTGGATCACATACCCGATCCGCCGGCGCAGGGTAATCGGGTCCTCGTCGAGGATGTTGCGGTCGCCGATCAACAGCTCGCCGGACGTCGGCTCGATCAACCGGTTCACCATGCGGAGGAGGGTCGTCTTGCCGGATCCCGATGTGCCGACCAGCATGCAGATGCTGCCCGGCCGTACGTCGAACGACACCGCGTCCACGGCGGGCCGCGTCGCGTTCGGATAATGCTTCGTGACCGCGCGAAACGCAATAGTAGCCAGGCCGTCCAGGCTGTTCGTCAATGGAGCGCCTCAGTGCGAGCCGTGGTAAGCCGCTGGCCGTACAGTACCCGTATTATACGGGAGATCGTAGTCGTACGAAAGGCCGATCGCGATTGTAACAGAAGCGCGCGGCCCTCCGACGGGCCGCGGGGGCGGCGGTGTATAATGCTGCCGTGACACGCCGCCCGCCCGGTCCCGCGATCGTCGCTCAGCACCTGACGAAGCGTTACGGCGCCCTCGCCGTCGTGGACGATCTCTCATTCGCGGTCGCGCGCGGGGAGATCGTCGGTTTTCTCGGTCCGAACGGCGCCGGGAAGACGACGACGCTCGGGATGTTGCTGGGCTTGCTCACCCCCACGCGCGGACGCGTGGAGATCCTGGGTCTGCCGATGCCAGAGGATCGCCAGCGCATCCTGTCCCGCGTCAACTTCACCTCCCCGTACGTCTCGCTGCCGGGGAACCTCACGGTCGGCGAGAACCTGGTCGTGTTTGCGCGGCTGTACGGCGTGCGCGGAGCGTCCGCGCGTATCGAGCGTCTCTTGGATCGGTTCGGGCTCACCCAGATGCGCAACCGCACGGCCGGCCGATTGTCCTCCGGCGAAGGGACGCGGCTTGGCCTGGTGAAGGCCCTGCTCAACGATCCCGACGTGCTCTTCCTCGACGAGCCGACGGCGAGCCTGGATCCCGATGGCGCGGAGCGGGTACGCTCGGTCCTCAAGGAGATCCGGCAGGAACGCGGCATGACCATCTTCTACACCTCCCACAATATGCAGGAGGTCGAGCGGTTGAGCGACCGCATCCTGTTTCTTCATCGCGGCCGCCTGCTCGCGGACGGACCGCCGGGCGACGTGCTCCGACGATTCGAGCGCGACACGCTGGAGCACATGTTTCTCGATTTGGCGCGAGAGGACGCATCGAGCGCGTGGACGCCATGAGCATCGCCCCGCGGGCGTCGGACGACCTTCTCGCCGCCGACGTGGCCCCGTTCCGCCCGGGCCTGAGCGCGGGCCGGATCGCGGCGCTGCTCGAGCGGCAGCTGTTCTTGTACCGGCGGAGCCTGCTCCGGTCGCTCGAGCTCGTGTATTGGCCCGTGATGGATCTCCTGGTGTGGGGCTTCCTCAGCGTCTATGTCGGGCGCCTCCGGGGTGGCGGCGCCGCGGCCGTGGCGTTCCTGCTCGGCGGGATGATCCTGTGGGACATCTTCTTCCGCGTGCAGCAGGCGATCTCCGTGTCGTTTCTGGAGGACGTTTGGACGCGCAACTTGGTGAACGTGTTCGTGAGTCCGATGAGCACGGTGGAGTTTCTCTGCGCCACGATGCTGCTCGGCGTGATGAAGATCGCCATCATCGGGACGCTCCTGGCCGCGCTCGCTCTCCTCTTGTACTCGTTCAATATCTTCCACTACGGGCTCCCGCTCCTGCCGTTCATTCTGAACCTCATTCTTGCGGCGTGGGGGATGGGCATCATCACGACGGCGCTCCTGCTGCGCTTCGGCCAGGGGGCCGAAGTGCTCGCCTGGGCCGTGGCGTTTCTGTTCCAACCGTTCTCGGCGGTGTTTTACCCCGTCTCCGTCCTCCCGCCCGCGGTCCAGCGGATCGCCTGGCTGCTGCCCACGACGCACGCGTTCGAGGGCATGCGGGCGGTGCTCGGCGGCAGACCGGTCCCGTGGGCGCACGTGGGGTGGGCCGCGGCGACCAACATGGTGTTGCTGGCGATCGCCGTGGCGGTGTTCGCGTGGGTGATGCATATCGCGCGCGAGATGGGGCTGCTGCTGCGAACCGAGGGGTAACGCCGAGCGCCAGGGAGGCAGACGATGCGGGACGGAACTCCAGGGGCACAGACGCCCGGAGCGGACAGCGGAGCCGGCGCCTCACGGCGCATCTTGGCCGGCACGTCGGGATTTGCGTTCCCCGAGTGGAAAGGCGGATTCTACCCGTCCGATCTCGCGAACGATCGTCTTCTCTCGCACTACGCGACGGCGCTGCCGACGGTCGAGATCAACGTGTCGTTCTACCGGATGCCCACCTCGGCGATGCTCGCGGCGTGGCAGGCGCAGACGCCCGCGGGGTTCCGCTTCGCGATCAAGGCGCACCGGCGGATCACGCACCAGAAGCGTCTTCGCGACGTGGACGACGACCTGCGCTGGCTGGCCGAACGCGCCGGCGAACTGGGGAAGCGGCTCGGCCCGGTGCTGTTCCAGCTCCCGCCTTCGTTCCGGCGCGACCTCGCGGTGCTCGAGCGGTTCCTGGTCGCGTTGCCGCCGCTGCCGTACGCGGCCGTCGAGTTCCGCCACGCGAGCTGGCACGATGAGGCGACGTACGCGCTGCTGCGGACGCATCGGGTCGCGCTGTGCGTGGCCGAGGACGAGAACGGTTGCGAGCCCCTCGTGCACACCGCGCCGTTCGGCTACTATCGCCTGCACCGGTTGCAGTACACCGAGGAGCAGCTGCGGACGTGGGCGGACCACCTCGGGGAACACGCCAGCCTGCGGCCGGTGTTCTGCTACTTCACGCACGAGACCGGCCCGGAGGCGGTCGCGTACGCACGCCGGCTGATGGAGCTGACCGATGGGACTTAGGGAGTACCACGGGAAACGCCGATTCGACGAGACGCCGGAACCCCGCGGGGAGGCCGCGGCTGAGCGCCCGGAGGCCGCCGGGCCGCACTTCGTCGTCCAAGAGCATCACGCCACCCGGCGGCACTGGGACCTCCGTCTCGAGATGGAAGGCGTGCTCCGGTCATGGGCGGTGCCCAAAGGGCCGTCGCTCGATCCGGCCGACAAGCGCCTGGCCGTGCTGGTCGAGGACCATCCGATCGAGTACGGGGAGTTCGAGGGCGTGATCCCGCCCGGAAACTACGGCGCCGGCTCGGTCATGTTGTGGGACCGCGGCACATACACATGCCGGGAGGGCGACCCGGCGGCGGGGTTCCGTGCGGGCAAGCTGACCCTGGACTGCTTCGGGGAGAAGATGCGCGGCGAGTTTCATTTTGTCCGCACGAAACGGAACGCCGGCCGCGACTGGCTGCTGTTCAAAGGAAAGGACAGGTTCGCGGTGTCTCCGTACTCACCGCTCGGGACGCGGTCGGTGAAGAGCGGCCGGGCCATCGAGGAGATCGCGGCCGATGCGGGCGAGCGGTGGGAGCCGGCCGTGCCGCCCGAGGCGACCAGCCCGGGGACCCCCCGTCGCGGCGGCGCGTCCAAGCGCGGCAGCGCGGGCGAAGACGAGGGCGCCGACCCGTTCCCTGCTCCGTTCGCGCCGATGCGCGCGCAGGCCGCCGCCGAGCCGTTCGACCGGCCCGGCTGGATCTTCGAAGTCAAGTGGGACGGCGTGCGCGCGCTTGCGTACGTGCGGCGGCGCGGGGCCGTTCGGGAAGTCGGGCTCTCCAGCCGTACGCTGCGCCGCCTCAACGCCCAGTTCCCCGAGATCGTCGACGCGTTGTCCCGGCTGGACGTCGAAAGCGTGGTGCTCGACGGCGAGATCATCGCGCCGGACGAGGACGGCCGGTCGAGCTTCGCGCGGCTTCAGCAGCGGTTGCACGTGGATCCCACGTCGGACGGCCGGGCCAGCGGCATCGGGATCGTCTACGCCGTCTTCGACTGTCTCTACCTGAACGGGCGCGACCTCCGCGGGGCACCGCTCTCCGAGCGGCGCCGGTCGCTCGACGCGCTTGCGCTTCCGCAGGGCCTGCTGCGTACCGACGTGGTGGAGGGCCACGGGTTGGCGCTGTTCGAGGCGGCGCGCGGCCACGGGCTGGAGGGGATCGTCGGGAAGCGCGCGGCGAGTCCGTACCGGCCGGGAGTGCGCAGCCCGGATTGGCAGAAGGTCAAGGTGCGAGCGACGATCGACGCCGTCGTCGGCGGGTTCACGCGGGGAAAAGGACAGCGGTCGCGCGTGTTCGGTGCGCTCGTGCTCGGCCAGCACGATCCCACGTCGGGCCGGCTGGTTCCGGTGGGGCAGGTCGGAGGCGGGTTGACCGACGCCGACATGCGCGCGCTCAAGCATCGACTTGAGCCGCTCGTGACGCGGACGTGCCCGTTCGCGACGCGGCCCCGGCCGCTGGCCCCGCCGACCTGGGTGCGCCCCCAGGTTGTCGTCGAGGTGTCGCACGGCGGGTGGACGACCGACGGGATGCTGCGGTTTCCGGTTTTCGTCAAGGTACGGGACGACATGCGACCTCAGGACGTGCTGACGTCCCGGGCCGCGCCGGACGAGGAAGCCATGGACGCCGCCCTCGGAGGCCGCGGGCGTCCGGCGGCGTCCCGACCCGAGCGGCGCGCACGGACGCGCGACGGCGCGGCCGCGATCCCAGCGGGGCTGACCTTTACCAACCTCGACAAAGTCTTCTTCCCGGGATCGGGATTCACAAAGGGCGATGTGATCGACTACTACCGGCGAATCGCTCCCCACCTGCTGCCGCACCTCAGGGATCGGCCCCTGGCTCTGCGGAGATTCCCCAACGGGATCGCCGGCGACGACTTCTTTCAGAAGGACGTGCCCGACGCGCCAGCGTTCGTCCGAACGGCGCGAATCTGGTCCGACCAGGGACACCGGGACATCGACGCGGTCGTCGGGGCGGATGAGGCCACGCTCTTGTGGCTCGCGCAACTGGGCTGCATCGAGATGCACGCGTGGTTCTCGCGCACGACCCCGGTGCCGGGACGTGGACGCGCGCGCCCGACCACAACGTTCTCCGGCGAGGAAGTGGCACTCGAGCGCAGCGTGCTCAACTATCCCGATTTTGTCGCGTTCGACATCGATCCGTTCATCTACCCGCCGGGGAAGGGGCCGGAGCGGCGGCATGGGGAGCTGGATCCCGAGTACACTCGGCACGGATTCGAGGCGGCGCGGGAAGCGGCGTTGTGGGTCGACGAGGCACTGGGGGCGCTCGGCCTGCGGTCGTTTGTGAAGACGTCCGGCAAGACCGGGATCCACGTGTTCGTTCCCATCGCGCGGCGCTACACGTACGCGCAGACCCACGCCTTCGCGAAGACGCTGGCGACGTGGCTGGTGCGGCACCACCCCGAGCGCCTCACCACGGCCTGGGCCGTTCCGGAGCGCGTCGGCAAAGTGTTCCTCGACTACAACCAGAACGTCCGTGGCAAAACGATCGCCAGCGTGTACAGCCTCCGCCCCGTGCCGGAGGCGACGGTGAGTGTTCCCGTGACGTGGGATGAGCTTCGCACGGGCGTGGATCCGCTGCGATGGACGATCGCGACCGTGTTCGACCGGCTCGCGCACGTCGGCGATCTGTGGGCCGGCATCCTGAGTACACCGCAGCCCCTCGGCGCCGCATCGCCGCCGCGGAAGACGCCGCGGTAGCGCCTCGTGTCCGTGGGCCATGCCCGGCCCAACGAGGATTCGGGCGCAGCGGAGCGAAGGAACCGTCACGAGCGACGGCCGGCGCGGCCGGCGGAGGAGCGTGTGGGGCATGGCGGGACATCCCGAGTGGGTCTGGTTCGATGGCGCGGTCGTTCCCTGGGAACGCGCCACGGTGCACGTGTCGACCGCGACCGTGCTGCGCGGCGCCAACGTGTTCGAGGGCGTCCGCGCCTACTGGAACGGCGACGAACGCGAGCTGTACATCTTCCGCAACGACGAACACATGGCGCGTCTGCGGAACTCCGCGAAGATCATGCGCATGCCCATTCCGTGGTCGCCGGAGGAACTGACGCGCGCGGAGATCGAGGTGTTGCGCGCCAACCGCTTCGAGGGCACGGTGTGGTTCCGGCTGACTCTGTACGTCGGCGAAGGGGAAGGACGGACGTGGCCGCCCAGCGAGGGGCGGATCGGCGGATTCATTCTGCCCCGGCTCTCGCCGCACGGCGAAGAAGTCGAGACGGGCGTGGACACGTGCATCAGTACGTGGACGCGGATTGCTGACACCAACGTCCCGCCGCGTGTCAAGGCGGGGGCCAACTACCATCAGGGGCGGCTTGCGTCGGTGGAGGCGCGCCTGAACGGTTTCACCGGGCAGCCGATTCTGTTGAACGAGCGCGGCAAAGTGTCCGAAGGCCCCGGGGCGTGCCTTGCGATGGTCCGGAACGGCGCGCTCGTGACGCCGCCGATCACATCCAACATTCTCGAATCGATCACGCGCGACACGATCCTCGAGCTCGCGCGGGACGTCCTCAAGATTCCGGTCCAGGAGCGGGAGATCGACCGCACGGAGATGTACATCGCCGACGAGGCGTTCTTCTGCGGCAGCGGCGCGGAGGTTACCCCGATTACCTCGGTGGACCACTACCCGGTCGGAACAGGGAAGCCGGGCCCGGTGACGAGGCGGCTGCAAGAGACGTACTTCTCGGTGGCGGAAGGACGCGTGCCCCACTATCGGCATTGGCTCACGCCCGTCTACGGGGGAGTCAAGGCCGCGGCCCGCGGCTAGGGCGGGCCGCACCGGAGCTCGCAGGCATCCGTTCGTCCAAGAACGCCGGGGCCGGCCGCACGTTCGTGCGGCCGGCCCCGCCACTACTCAGCGTGCGATCGTGACCGGCCGGCTACCGCCGCGCGGAGACCTCGCGCGGCGCATACAGTCCTTCGCGCCGGTGCTGAAGCGCCGGCAGCTTCTCCCGCACTCGCGCGATCCGTTCGAGGTCGACCTCGCCGACGACCACGCCCGCTTCTTCCCCGGCATCGACGAGCGTGACGCCCATCGGGTCGACGAGCCGGCTGCGCCCCGCGCAGATCGTGCCGACCTGATCCGCGGCGGCCACGAAGATCGTATTCTCGATCGCGCGCGCGGCGAGCAGCGTGACCCAGTGGTACTCTTTGAGCGCTCCGGCCACCCACGCGGCGGGGAGCAGCAGCACGTCGGCGCCGGCGAGCGCGACCATGCGGGTCAGCTCCGGGAACCGCAGCTCGTAGCACACGAGCAGCCCGAACGTTCCGAGCGGGGTGCGTACCACCCCAGGAGGCTCGGTGCCGGGGACGATCCGGTCGGACTCCCGGTAGCCGAACGCGTCATAGAGGTGCGTTTTACGGTACCTCAGCAGGAGGTCCCCGTCCGGGCCGAGGAGCACCGTCGTGTTGTGGGCGCGGCTGCGTTCGCCGGGCGCGGTCTCGTAGATCCCGCAGCCGACGTAGAGCCGCTGGGCGCGTGCCTCCGCGGCGAGCGCGGATACGAACGGCCCGTCTGCCGATTCCGCGACGTCGGCCGTGGCAACGGAGCTTTGCGGCGCGAGGAATGCCATGAACACCTCGGGCAGCAGCGCGACGTCCGCGCCCTTTCGCTTGGCCTCCCGAATCGCCAGCCGCGCGGCCTCGAGGTTCTCCGCCTTGTGGGCGGACGAGATCAACTGGCACAGCGCGATACGCATGCGAGCCTCCTCGCGCGGGCACGTGGTCGCGCCCGCGCCTGGGTAGTTCACCGGGACGCCGGATCTCCCTCCCCGGGGATCGGGATACCCCCCGTGCGCAGCTGCCGCGGCACCGACCGCCTGGGCGCATACGCGGCGACGAACTCGGCGCCGAACAGGAAGGTGCACGCGAGCGCGTAGATCCACGCGAGGAGCGCGACGATCACGCTGAGCGAGTGGTAGAGCGTGGTGTAGTCCGCGACGCGCCCGATGTACAAGCCGAGACAGTAGCTCGTAATCTGCCAGAGCACCGTGGCGATCGCGGCGCCCGGCCACGCTTCGCGCCAGCGCAGCGGCACGTTGGGCAGAAACCGATAGCCAACCCAAAAGATCCCAAACTGCGCCACGGCGGGGAAGACCGTCAGCACGGCCCGCCCGCCGCCGCGGCGGGGATCGACGGGGATCCCGAGCAGCGGCGCCAGCCCGGCCTCCCGGATGACCCGGAGCGTCAGGACCGTGGAGATCATCGCGCCGAGGAAGATCACCAGTGACCCCACCATCATGAGCACGCCCACGGCGAGCCGGGTCGGCAGAAACCGGCCGTGACACTCGAACACGCGGTCTAGCGCGACCTGAATGGCGCCGAACACGCCCGTGGCGGCCAAGATCAGGGTGAGGCTCCCGAACCAGCCGAGCGACCCCCGGTGATCGTAGGCGTCCTGCACGGTGAGGGCCAGGATGTCGGGATGTTGCGCGCCGCCGAGCAGACGCGAGAGGATCCGATCGGGGTGCGCGTGCGGGAAGGCGAGGTTCAGAACGAGCGCGAACAGGATCACAAGCGGCAGCAGCGAGAAGAGCGCGTAGAAGCTGATCGCGGCGCCGGAAAACAGGTCGCCGTGGTTCCAAAGCCCTTCGATCGCCTGGACGAACGCGACGCCCGCGTGCCCAAACCGGCCCGGCGCCCTCGCGGGCAGCGGATGCGTGTCGGAGACCAATGGTTGTCGCGCCATCGCCCTGGTCCTGTGATCCCCTCGGCCGGCCGGTTCAGGCGATGCCGGAGCCGCGCGGATTCATGGTGCCCGTACCCTCCCGGAGGTGTCGCATGAGGACACGGTCCCTGTGGCATACCATGTGCTTCGCCATCTTCCTGCTCGCGGCGGTGCTTCTCACCGGGCCGCCGGATGCTGCTCCGGCGCCGGCTCCCGGCGCGTCGAACGTGCTCACGTTCCACGGCGATTTCGCCCGCACTGGGTGGAACGCGGCCGAGCGGACGTTGACTCCCGACACCGTCCGCGGCGGGCGCTTCGGGAAGCTCTGGACCAGCTCCACCGACGGCGAGATCTACGCCGAGCCCCTCGTGGTATCCGGCGTCGTGGTCGCCGGCGCCGTCCCGCGGACCCTCGTCTACGTCGTGACTGAGCGCGACCTCGTCTACGCGTTCGACGCCGCCGCCGGCAAGGTCGCGTGGGGCCCCGTGTCGCTCGGCGCGCCGGTGTCACGCGCGTCGCTGCCCTGCGGCAACATCGATCCGGTAGGCATTACCAGCACGCCCGTTATTGATCGCGCCGCGTCGACATTGTACGTAGTCGGGCTCACCACGCCGGACGGCGGTCAGACGAAGGTGTACAAGGCGGCGGCGCTCGATCTGGCGACCGGTCGGATGCGCCCCGGGTGGCCGGCGACGATCGCGCCGCCGCCGTCGGGCGGCCGGCGGTTCGATCCGGGGACGCAGCAACAGCGGGGCGCGCTCGCGCTGGTGCGGGGCGTCGTCTACGTGCCGTTCGGCGGGTACTGGGGAGACTGCGCGCAGTACCACGGGTGGGTCGTCGGCGTGCCCGCGGGCGACCCGGCGCACCAGCAATCGTACGCCGTGCCTACCGGTCGCATGGGCGCGATCTGGGCCGCCGGGGGAATCGCGGTGGACGCCTCCGGCAGGCTCTACGCGTCGACCGGGAATAGCGATTCTGAAGGGCCGGTGGATTTCGGGAATGCCGTGATCCGGCTGGAGACCCAACCGGCGCTGCGCTTCTCCGGCGCGGCGCAGGACTACTTCGTGCCGAGCAATTTCGTCGCGCTGAACGACCGCGACACCGACCTGGGGTCGACGGCCCCGCTCCTGCTGCCGCCTCAGCCGGGCCCGGTGCCACACCTCGTGTTCATCGCCGGCAAACAGGGCGTGGCGTATCTGATCAACGCCGACAATATGGGCGGCGTCTCCAAGGGCAACGGGATCTCCGGCGAGGCCGTCTACAGCCGTTGCGTTTTCGGCTCGTGCCAGGGAGGCGGTCCGCAGGTGTTCTCTTCCGCGGCGTACTGGGACGCGGGCGTCGGCGGGCGGTTCGTGCTCGTTCCGGGCCGCGGCAGCCAGCCGTCGCCGTGCCGTGGGACCGGGGGCGTCGCCGCGCTCAAACTGGGCGCCGCCCCTGGGTTTGACGTTGCGTGGTGCAGCGGGTCCATGCGTAACGCGGGGGCGCCCGCGGTGTCGAGCGCCGGCGCGGACGGCGGGCTCGTGTGGGTCGTGGACAGCGGGGAGGGCGTGCTCCACGCGTTGAACGGGCTGACCGGAGCGGAGGTGTATGCGTCGTCCGGCGCGGATGCGCTCAGTGGCGCGCACCAGTTCATTACGCCGGCGGTGGCCGGGGGCCGGGTCTACGTCGGCGCCGGACACACGGTCGTCGCGTACGGACTGAGATAGGGAGCGCCCAGACAGGAGTGGCGGCTCACGCCGCGAACTCTGATGCCGATTCTCTTCGTACCTGACGTCTAGGCCCCAGTAGGCGCACGCCATCTGGGGCTTGTGCGTTCAACGACAAGGAGGGAGACGGGATGCCGCTGTACGTCACGCTTGCGAACTGGACCGATCAAGGGGCTCGGGACGTGAAGGACAGCGTCAAGCGAGGGGAGGCGTTCATGGCGGGCGCTGAGAAGATGGGGTGCAAGGTGCACCAACTCGTCTGGACCATGGGCCCGCACGACATCGTCGCGATCATCGAGGCGCCGAACGACACGGTGTTCAGCAGCCTCGCGCTCGGGCTGGGGAAGCTCGGCAACGTGCGGGGGCTCAGCATGCGCGCGTTCACGAAGGAGGAAATGAGCAAGATCACCCAAGCAATTCCGTAGCCGCCGCTCCGCGCCTCAGCGTGCGTCACCCGGCATCGTGGACGCAACCGAGGCCGGAACCTTTGAAGGAGGCGGTGCGCGTGCCGCAGAGCACGTCCCCGCGCCACGCCGAATTCACGGCGCACACTGTCGAGGACGTCGCGGACATCTGAACCGAGCATGTCGAGCACGCCCACCGCAAGGATGCACACCCGGCGTTCTGCGAGCGGGCGTCGTGAAGACGGCCAACGACGGGTAGGGTCTGGCCGGCGGGTCGCGGGCTAGACGCGGGACGGCGAACCGCCACCGCTTAGGTTCGCGGGAATTAGCCGCTCGACGATGACGACGTCCTTCCAGACGCCGTCGAGTTGGGCGTGCTTCTCGTATGTGCCGACTTCGCGAAAGCCCACCGCGCGAAGCAGCGCGAGGCTCCCGGTGTTCTCGGTGAACACGCGGGACACCAGCTTCCAAAACCCGGCGCGTTCGGCCGCGTCGATCAGCGCCTCCATCGCCGCACGTCCGGCACCGCGCCCCCGCACGCTGCGCGCGACGTAGACTGAGAACTCGGCGATTCCCGCATAGCACTCTCGCGGGCGGTAGGTGGACGTCGACGCGAACGCCACGATCGTCCCGCCGTCCTCGATGACCACGATGGGGTGGATCCCGTCGAACCACGCCGCCACGTCCTGCGGCGAGCGGGGTCGCGTTTCGAAGGTCGCGACCCGGTCCTCGATGCCCTCGTTGTAGATTCGGGCGATGGCGGCGGCGTCGTCCGGGGTCGCCCCGCGGGGGCGCATCGACCTCACCTCCTCGGTGCCGAACGGCGAGACGCCCCTGGGGAACCCCCGGGGGCGTCTCGGCCAGGACTCATTGTAGCATACGTACGCCACCGCACTGAAGTCGGCGCCGCGCCCCGCCCAACCACAACCGCTTCGCGCGGGGCGGTGCGGACGCGTTGCCACGGTCTCATCGCAGTCCTCGTCGCCAGCGATGGAAGGACTCCAGGGGCAGGAATGGAAGTCCTGGCCAAGAGGTGCGGACGTGGAAACGTACAACCGGGTTCGCATGGGCCGCGAGAAGCGCATAGCGTGTATCGCGCACGACAACAAGAAGGCCGACCTGGTCGACTGGATGCGGTTCAATCGCGGGTCGCTCGAACGGCATCGCCTGTACGCAAC
This sequence comes from bacterium, assembly GCA_035295165.1. Taxonomy (NCBI): domain Bacteria; species bacterium. The sequence continues at coordinate 10,617 of DATGJN010000054.1, read as the reverse complement.
GCGCACCACGGGGCGCATGATCTCGGACGAGCTAGGACTTCCGGTCACCACGTTCCACAGCGGGCCGCTCGGCGGCGACCTCGAGATCGGCGCCCGGATCTCGCGCGGTGGGATTGACTTCCTGATCTTCTTCTGGGATCCGCTCGAACCGCTGCCACACGATCCGGACGTGCGCGCGCTGCTCCGCGTCGCCGTCGTGTGGAACGTGCCGGTCGCGTGCAACAGGGCGTCGGCGGACTTCATGGTCTCTTCCCCGCTGATGCGCGAGTCGTACGACCGTCTCGTCCCTCCCTACAGCGCCGACAGCGGGCCTCCGACAGAAACCCCGAGCCCACGACCGCCCGCGCAAGGGCCAGAGAGCGGCCCCCAAATCGAAAACTAGGACGACGACGGTCACGGCTTCGGCCGGACCGCGTGCCCGCACGGGCCAGCTTCGGCAGGAAGATCGGGTCTGCGTGAGGAAGTTAATCACCGCTGATCAGGGGATCGTGGTTCCCTGCGGGCTGGGGATTCGTGGCGCATAACGGGCGCATCGTGGTAGTCATCGGGGCGGGTTCCACCGGCGCGGCGACCGCTCACGATCTGGCCCTCCGCGGCTGCAAGGTCGTCGTAGTCGAACGCGGCGAGATTGGCTCGGGTACCACCGGACGATGTCATTGCGTGCTGCACAGCGGCGGCCGCTATTGCGTGAGGGACCACGAGGCCGCCGTCGAATGCATCCAGGAAAACATGATCCTGCGCCGGATCATGCCCGATGGCCTCGAATTGAACGATGGGTTGTTTGTCGCCCTCAGCGACGCCGACCTCGCCTACAAAGAGCCGTTTCTCACCGCGTGCGCCGCGTGCGGCATCCCGTACGAGGAGTTGACCCGCGAGCAGGCGCTCGCCCTCGAGCCGAACCTCAACCCCGGCCTCCTGGCGGCGGTTCGTGTGCCCGACGGCACATTCGAGGCCTTCCGATTCTGCCTGCGCCTGCTGGCCACGGCCATGCGCAACGGTGCTGAAGTCCATCCGTACACGGAAGTCGTAGAGTTGCTTAGCGACGGCCGGGGCACGATCCGGGGTGTGCGGGTACGGGATCGCTTGCGCAATCGCATCTATCAGATCGAGAGCGACATGGTCGTCAACGCGACCGGCGCTTGGGCGTCCGACGTCGCCGCCATGGCCGGGATCTCGGTTCCGGTCAACCCCACCCCGGGCGTCATGGTCTCCATGGACATGCGGGTGTGCAACATGGTCATCAACCGGCTCAACAAACCCGCCGACGGCGATATCGTCCTGCCTCAGCGGCGGACTTCCATCATCGGCACCACCTCGTGGCCCGTGGAGCATGCGGACTACATCCCCGTGCCGCAGGACCACGTCCGCCTGATGCTCGAGAAAGGGGCGGAACTCCTCCCGGTGCTCCGCCGGGCGCACATGAACGGCGCTTTTGCCGTGGCAAGGCCGCTCATCGGTGCGGCCGGTACCAGCGGACGCGAGCTGAGCCGTACGTTCGAGTGTTTCGACCACACGCGCGACTCGGTGCACGGCTTTGTCACGATCACGGGCGGCAAGATGACGACGGCGCGGGCAATGGCCGAGAAGACCGCGGACGTCGTGTGCCGCGCGCTGGGTGTGACGGCTCCGTGTTTGACCCGCGAGACGGTGCTGGCGTCGTCTCGCGAATTCTATGCGCAGGCGACATCATGACCTGGCGGGTCCGGTATCGGATCTCCAGGACGACCGGAAATGGGTCCGCAACCCGCCACGACACGTTCACCGTGGAGATCCGGCCGGACGAAACGGTGCTGGATGGCATCGAGGTCATTTGGGCGCGTCAGGACCGCACGCTCGCGTTCCGGCACGCGTGCCATCACGCTTCCTGCGGGTCCTGCGGGTTGCGAGTGAACGGGGTGGAGAAGCTGCCCTGTGTCACAACCGTCCAGGATGTCACCACCGACGGCGGCACCTTGACGATCGAACCGCTCCGCTCGTTCCCCGTCCTCGGCGATCTCGTGGTGGATCCGGCCCCGCTGTTCAAGCGGATGCAGCAGGTCGGCATGCCCCTGATCCGTCGCGCGGAGCCGTTCGGCGAACCCGGCGATTTCCACCGGTTTGAGAACTGCATCGAGTGCGGGCTGTGTCTCTCGGCCTGCCCGGTGATGCTTGCGAGCCCGCACTATCTCGGCCCCGCCGCCCTCGCGGCCGCGGAGCGGGTGATCGCCGAGCCTCGGGAGGCCGACGTCCCGTCCCTGCTCCGGTTGCTGGACGGTGAGCACGGCGTGTGGCAGTGCCACTCCGCGTTCGAGTGCACCGAGGTCTGCCCGTCTGACGTGAATCCTGCCGGGGCGATCATGGCGCTCCGGGCCAGGCTGATTCGTGAGCGCATCAAGAGGTTGTTCGGGCGGGGGGCATTGGCCGCTCCGTCGGGAGGCGACCGTGATACGAAGCGAACGTGAGCAGCCGGTGAGGTGGGCAGAGGTGGCGGGCTGGTTCGACGCGCGCCGGCGGCGTCTCGGTATGTGGGCGTTCGTGCTGAACCGGATCACGGGGCTGCTGCTGACACTGTATCTCTTCGTGCACTTCGCGGCGATCAGCGCCCTCTATCTCGGCGAGGGCGCCTGGGACGGCACCATGCGGCTGTTTCGCACACCGCCGTTTCTGGCGTTCGATATCCTGTTGCTCGCGGCGCTGCTCTATCACGGACTGAACGGAATCCGGCTGTCGCTTCTGGCCATCAACGTCGGCGTGCCCCGGCAGAAGACCGTGTTCTGGAGCCTGATGACGACCGGCGCGCTCGTCCTGGCCTACTGCGCGCTGCGGATATTCAGGGTGCTGCCGTCATGAAGGATGTGTCCGTGCTCACCGGATCGCGGGGATATTCCTCCTGGGCCTGGATATTGCAGGCGGCATCGGGCATCGTTTTGGTCGTGCTCGTCACGCTCCACATGGCCGCCCAGCACTTTTCCGGCCAGCAGGGGATTCTCGGCTACCGCGAGGTGGTCGCATACCTCCGCAATCCGGTCGCGTTCGTGGTGGAGACGGTGTTCGCCGCTACGGTCATCTTCCACGCGTTTGCCGGCCTCAGAGCCATCCTGATCGACCTGGGCGTGTCTGGAGACGCAGAGCGCAGGCTCAGCCTCGGCCTGACGGTGCTCGGGGGTGCGATGTTCTTGTACAGCCTCGTGTTGACGCTTGTGGTGGTGACCCGCTAGACCTGCCCGTGAACCGGCTGCGGGTCCGTGCGGGCGCGGGTTACGATGCGCCGGCCGCGCTCCAGCGACGCAGGTGGGTCCGCACCTCATCGGCCGCATCCAGCGTGAGTACCGCCTGTGCGAGCCTGCGACAGGCCGCATAGTCCAATCCGACGATGGTCTCTCGGACGCGCGGGATGGCCGGGGGGCTCATGCTCAATTCGTCGACGCCGAGCCCCACCAGTACCGGCACGGCAGCCGGGTCTCCCGCGAGCTCGCCGCACACCCCGACCCACTTGCCGCATGCGTGCGCGGCATCGACCGCCTGGCCGATGAGTTGCAACACGGCCGGCTGGAGTGCGTCGGCCAGGGCCGCTACCCGCTCGTTGCCCCGCTCGGCGGCCATCGTGTATTGGGTCAGATCGTTCGTGCCGACCGAGAAGAAGTCGACGCACGGGGCGAACGTGGACGCACGCACCGCCGCGGCCGGCACCTCCAGCATGATCCCGGTTTCCATCGTCCGTGGAACGCCCTGACCGCGGCGCCGGACCTCCTCACGCGCTTCGTCGAGGAGTGCGCGGGCGGACCGGATCTCTCCCAGGGTGGCGATCATGGGGAACATCACCTTCACCGGGAACTCGGCCGCCACCCGGATGATCGCGCGGCACTGCGTTTTGAACAGTTCCGGGTGGGCCAGGGACAGCCGGATCGCCCGCCAGCCCAAGAACGGGTTGGCTTCCGCCCTCAGGTTCAGGTACGGCAGCGGCTTGTCGCCGCCGGCGTCGAGCGTCCGGATGATCAGCGGACGGCCCCCGAGTGCCAGCGCCGCGGCCCGGTAGGTCGAGACCTGCGTCTCCTCGTCCGGCGCGGTGCGTTGGTCGAGGAAGAGAAACTCGGTGCGGAACAGCCCGACCCCCTCGGCACCCGCGGTCACCGCGGCCTTGGCGTCCGCGAGTGAGCCGATGTTCGCGACGACTTCGACCCGGTGCCCGTCCCGCGTGGCCACGCGGCCCGCGGGAACACGGGCCGTCGCTTCCGCAGCGCGCGCCGTCGCGACGCGGCCCTGATACTCGGCGACCATGGCGGGCTCGGGGGCCACCCAGACGCGCCCCTCGGCGCCATCCACGATGATCAGCGTTCCGTCCGGGACGTCCAAGATGCGCGGCCCCAACCCGACCACGGCCGGAATGCCCAACGTTCGCGCCAGGATGGCGCTGTGCGCCGTCGGCGAGCCAAACGCCGTGCAGATGCCAAGGGCAAGCGCCGGGTCGAGACGCGCGGCATCCGCCGGGGTGAGTTCGGCCGCGACCAGGATACCGGGCGCGCGCATCGTCGGCGGAGCCTGCGTCTCGCCGAGCAGGTTACGGATGACGCGGTCGCCCACGTCGGTCACGTCCCCCGCCCGCGCCCGCTGGTATTCGTCGTCGAGCGCGCGATAGGCGGCGACGATCTCCTCGGTCGCCCGCGCCCACGCCGCCTCGGCGCTGAGGTGGTCGTCGAAGATCGCTCGGCGAGCGGGGTCCAGCAGGGCCTGGTCGTCGAGAAAGAGCACGTGGACGTCGAAGATCGCCGCGGCGTCGGGGTCGGCGCGCGCGGCGACGTCATCTCGGATGCGCTGAAGCTGCGCGCGCGTCGTTCCGAGAGCGGCGATGAGGCGCTCCCACTCGTGCTGGGGATCGCCCGCGGGCGTCGCGCTGATCGGCGGCAGGGGGGAGCGGAAAAGGCGTGCCGGGCCGACCGCCACTCCCGGAGACGCGGCTAGTCCCGCGAGGGCCGCAGCGTCCGAAGACGGCGCGGGCGATCTCGCCACGCCGCTTCCGGGCGTCGCCAGCGACGTCTCGGCGCCTGACGCGTCCCCGAAGTTCACCTCGGAGAGCGCTCGGATCGCGTCGAGAGCAGCCTGAGCGTCGGCGCCGCTCGCGGCCACCTCGATCTCGTGTCCCTGGCGGGCTCCCAGCGTTGCAACCGCATTGACGCTCTTGGCGTTTACCGGGCCGCGCCCTGCGGTGAGATTGCGCACCTGGATCTCGGCGTTGTAGCGGCTGGCGGTTTGCACGAACCGCGCGGCGGGGCGCGCGTGTAACCCGAGACGATTCCCGACCGTCACGCGGAGCGGAGCTACCGTGGTCGCGACCGGCGCCGCGCCGGGGCGTACCCCGTCGACATCGCGCGCCGGTGTCGACGGCGCCAACTGCGCGCTTTTGGGAGCCAGTGAACCGAGCGCCTCGGCGGCCACCTGCTCGAGCGTGCTGCCGAGGCGTGCCTGCACGGCGGCGGCCACCGCACCCTCGACCAACGGTGCGTCGCAGAGCAGGATATGCGCGCGGCGCTCTGGGGGAACTTGTTCCAGCGCCATCTCCGCGCTCAGCACGGCGCTTCCCAGATCCATGAGCACCAGCACGCCGTCGTCGGAATAGACCTGCTCGATCGCCCGGGCGACCAGCTGTGCGTCCGTGCCCAGAGGATGTCCCGGGAGTTCGAGCCCGCCCGTCGCCGCAATACGCACGTCGGGACCAGCGACACCGCGCGCGAGCTCCGCGACGCCGTCGGCGAGTTGGGCGCTATGGGAGACGATAACGAGTCCGATCACGGTCCGTCCGCAGTCCGACGGCGTGGAGTGGGTGCTCCACGCCGTCGGACTGCATATCCGGGGCGGGCGAGGTTGGGGTCCCGCCCACGCACGTTCAACCCGCGCGAGCCCACGTGTCCGCGGCGGTCTTGAGCAACATGTGCGACGAGGTCGCCCCGGGGTCTTGATGGCCGGCGCTGCGCTCCCCGAGGTAACTCGCCCGTCCCTTGCGCGCGACAAGCGGGATCGTGGCGATCATGCCTTCCGCCGCCGCGTGTTCCGCTTCCTGCAGCGCCTCGTTGAACGCCACCCCGTTGGCGGCGGCGTTCTTCAGCGACGCGGCGGCCGGGGTCAATGCGTCGACCATGGTCTTGTCCCCGAGGTTGGCCTTGCCACGCATGACGACGCCGTTGACGCCCGCCTGCACCGCCGCCGCCCAGTCTGCCAGGGTCAGCTCCATCTTGCCCGCCACGGCGGTCCCCATTTGAATGAACAGCGTCCCGTACAGCGGGCCGCCGGCGCCGCCGACAGTGGACACCAGCGTCATTCCCACCGTCTTGAAGATGGTGCCGATGTCCTTGTCGGCAACGCTCGGCAACTTCGCCAGGACGCTCTGAAAGCCGCGATCCATGTTCGTCCCGTGGTCGCCGTCACCGATGTCCGCGTCGAGCTTGGTCAGGTAGTCCTTGGACGTCGTGATCGCCGCGGCGTACGCTTTGATCCAATCGAGCACGGCGTCGCGTGAAATCGACACGCTCTCTACCCTCCGGACCGGAACCCTCAGGTACCCCATCGCAAGCCAGGCGTCTTCACCGGGGCGTCCCAGAGCTTGGTGAGGTCGTTGTCCAGACGCAGCAGGGTGATCGAAGTCCCCGCCATCTCCAGGGACGTAATGTATGACCCGATGAGGTTCCGCGTGATCTTGATCCCGCGCCCGGCGCAGATCTTCGTCAACTCATTATACACAACGTACAGCTCGATCAGCGGCGTGCCGCCCATGCCGTTCACGAACGCCAGGACCTGGTCCCCCGTTTTGAACGGCAGGTCGTCGAGCACCGGCCCGGCGAGCAACGCCGTGATCTCCGCGGCGGTCTTCAACTTCATGCGCGTGCGGCCTGGTTCGCCGTGGATGCCGATGCCGATCTCCATCTCGTCCTCGCCGAGATCGAAGGTCGGCTTGCCCGCCGCCGGCACCGTGCACGAGGTGAGGGCCATCCCCATGGTGCGCCCCTGCGCGTTGACTTTGCGGGCCAGGTCGGCCACCGCTTTGAGGGGACGGCGCTCCTCGGCTGCCGCCCCGCACAGCTTCTCCACCAGGACCGTCACCCCGACACCGCGCCGGCCTGCGGTGTAAAGGCTATCCTGTACCGCCACGTCGTCGTTCGTCACCACGGCCTCGACCTCGATGCCCTCCGATCGGGCGAGGTCGGCCGCCATCTCGAAGTTCAGGATGTCCCCCGTGTAGTTCTTGACGATGTGCACGACGCCGGCCCCGCCGTTCACGGCCTTCGTCGCCTCGAGCATCTGGTCGGGCGTGGGGGACGTGAACACCGCGCCCGGGCAGGCGGCGTCGAGCATCCCGCGCCCGACGAAGCCCCCGTGCATCGGCTCGTGCCCCGATCCGCCGCCCGAGAGGAGCGCCACCTTCCCTTTGACCGGCGCGTCGGCCCGGACGATGTAGTTGGGATCGTAGTGGACCTTGACGAGATCGGAATGCGCCGCCGCGATGCCCTGCAACTCTTCCTTGACGAGATCTTCTGGCTTGTTGATGAGCTTCTTCATCGTGGTCCCCCCTCGAGGGATCCTCTCGGCCTCGCGTCTACGCGTTCACCCAATCGAACGTTCTGGTGACAGCCTTCAGCCATGTCTTGTACAGCTGCTCGCGCTTGTCCGCGGGCATCTGCGCGTGCCACTCCTTGTCCCGGGCCCAGTTGGCGCGCAGGCCCTCGACGTTGGACCACAGCCCCGTCGCCAACCCGGCGGCGTACGCCGCGCCCAGCGCGGTGGTCTCGGCGACCTTGGGGCGGATCACCGGCACCCCCAGGATGTCCGCCTGGAACTGCATGAGCAGGTCGTTGAACACCATGCCTCCGTCCACTTTGAGCGCGGTCAGCTTCACGCCGGAGTCCTTGTTCATCGCGTCGAGCACTTCACGCGTCTGGAACGCCGTGGCCTCCAACGCCGCGCGCGCGAGGTGGCCCTTGTTGGCGTAGCGGGTCAGCCCGGCGATCACGCCGCGGGCGTCGCTCTTCCAGTACGGGGCGAACAGCCCCGAAAACGCCGGGACAAAATAGACGCCGCCGTTGTCGTCGACCGTCTTGGCGAGCGCTTCGACGTCCGCGGACTTCGCGATCATCGAAAGGTTGTCGCGGAGCCACTGCACGAGCGCCCCGGTGATGGCGATGGAGCCTTCCAGCGCGTACACTGGCTTCTGCTTGCCGATGCGGTACCCGAGCGTGGTGAGCAGGCCGGACTTCGACTGGATCGCCTTTTCACCGGTGTTGAGCAGCATAAAGCAGCCGGTGCCGTAGGTATTCTTCGCCTCGCCGACGCCGAAGCAGGTCTGCCCGAACAACGCCGCCTGCTGGTCCCCCAGATCTCCCGCGACGGGGATCCCGGCGAGGTCGCCCTTTGCCGGGCCGTAGACGTCGCTCGATGCCCGGATCTCGGGCAGCATCGCTTTCGGTATGCCCATGATGCGCAGGATCTCCGGATCCCAGTCAAGCGTCTCCAGGTTCATCAACATCGTCCGGCTGGCGTTGGTCACGTCGGTCATGTGCAGGCCGCCGTTCGGTCCGCCGGTGAGCCACCAGATCACAAAGGTGTCGATGTTGCCGAAGACGGCGTCGCCGCGCTCCGCCGACGCGCGGACGCCCTGAACGTTGTCGAGGATCCACTTGATCTTCGGGCCTGAGAAGTAGGTCGCCAGCGGCAGGCCGACCTTGGAACGGAAGCGATCCTGACCGCCGTCCTTGGCCAGCTCGTTGCAGATCGTGTCGGTCCGAGTGTCCTGCCACACGATCGCGTTATAGACGGGCTTGCCGGTCTTCTTGTCCCACACGACCGCCGTTTCACGCTGGTTCGTGATGCCGACCCCGGTGAGGTCCTTCGCCGAGATCTTGCCCTTGGCCAGCCCGCCCTTGATGACCTCTTGGGTGCGTTGCCAGATCTCCACGGGGTCGTGCTCCACCCAGCCTGGCTTGGGGTAGATCTGCTCGTGCTCTTTCTGGTCAACGGCGACGACCTCGCCCTTTTCGGTGAAAATCATGAAGCGCGTGCTGGTGGTCCCCTGGTCCACAGCCGCTGCGTACTTCGCCATCACAGCCCCTCCACTCGATCGACTTGACCCTAGTTTGTGGAGCAACTCCCGTGCTTCGCCGGCCGGAGCCCGGCCACTCCCCGCGGATTCGCCGGTTAGTTCCTATCCGGTCAGTGGAACATCGCGTGATAGAAGAGCGCGCCGAGCACACCGCCGATGATCGGACCGACGATGGGTACCCAGCTGTAGCTCCAATCCGAGTCGCGCTTGCCGGGGATTGGAAGTACCGCGTGCGCGATGCGCGGCCCCAGGTCGCGCGCGGGATTGATCGCGTACCCGGTCGGCCCGCCGAGCGACAGGCCGATGGCCCACACGAGCAACCCTACGAGCAGGGGCGGAAACGCGGTGGCGAACGCCGTGCGCAGCGGGGTGTCCGTCATGACACCCGCGCTGAAGTTGCCGACGATGGCGAGCACGCCGAACACGAGCACGAACGCGCCGATGATCTCCGTGACGAGGTTTGCGCCGTAGTTGCGAATCGCCGGAGCGGTCGAGAAGACCGCGAGCTTCAGGTCGGCGTTCTCAGTGACCGGCCAGTGGGGCAGATAGGCCAGGTAGACGATGACCCCGCCAAGGAACGCGCCGATCATCTGCGCGAGGATATACATCGGCACCTGGGACCACGGGAACAACCCGATCGACGCGAGGCCGATCGTCACGGCAGGGTTGATGTGGGCGCCGCTGATGCGCCCGACCGCGTACACGGCGATTGCGACGGCCAGTCCCCACCCCGCCGTGATGACGATCCATCCGCTGTTCTGGGATTTCGTCTTGTTGAGTACCACACCGGCCACGACGCCGTCACCTAGAATGATCAGCACCATCGTGCCGATGAGCTCTGCCGCAAAGGTTGACACTTTGCCCCCCCCTTTTTTCTCAAATAGACGTTCAACATCATGGTGCGCGTGGAGGAAAGCCGCAGTCAACGAGAAGCAAGATTTCGTTCCAAATCGGAACACCAACAAGGCGTCGCGCGTTCCATTTTGCAGCAACCGAACGGATGATCGGAGCGTCTCCTTAGCACCAGGCTCCCTTAAGACTCCTTGGAGATCGATGGCGACGACGGCGGATCGGTGGATCGATCCTTCATGCGCCTCCCAAATATTGAGACCGCGCCCGGTGCTCTCGAGGGGATCGGTCAGCCGGGGGCGGCGGGATAGGCCTCGGGTTCGCGGAAGTCGCAGTCCCGTCGGTGCACAGCGCTCTTGGTTGATCATCGCGTCCGCGAGCAACGGCGCACATCACGTCACCCCGCTCGGCGGGATGAGCCTGACCGCCGGGCGAACGGCGGCTGAACGCGCTTCTCGGGGAAGCGGGCGATCGACGCCGGTTGCGGTGATCTTACACGGAGGGCCGCGAGTTCGTCGGGCCCGCCCACGTAGTGGCTCCGACGCTCGAGGCCGTGACCGGCATCGCCGCGAGAGATCGCCGAGCCGCCCATGGTCGTCTAGCAGGCTACGGAAAAATCAGGTGCGAGCATGACCATGCCTCCGGAACCGCAATCAGTTCGCAGCGCGCGTCCGTCGGTTAGCGCGTCCGCGCCGGTGGCGCAA
>DATGJN010000053.1 GCA_035295165.1 bacterium | reverse complement strand
GGGAACGGTGGGAATGGTGGCAACCAGAACGGGGGCGGCAGCGGCGGTGGTGGTGGCGGCGGGCAGGGCGGCAACGGCGGCCACGGAAACCACTAGTTGACGCAACGTTAAGCTAGCTCGAAAGAACGGGCAAGGAGGGGGGCGAGGGCACGATCCTCGCCCCCCCTCTCGTTCTTAGTCGGCGATGCCTCTCTGACCAGTCAGCTCCAACGTGCGAGCGCTTGGTACGCGGACCCCCACCCTCGCGGGTCGCTGCTCAGGTGCGCTTCGGCGCTCCCGGTTCGCGAACAGGGCCACTACGAGCCGACGCGCAGGCAACGCCCCAGTCGTTCCAGTGCGCCTGGTCCGCCGATGGACGACCACTCCGCGGCAGGCGCTGCAGATGCAGCGGCGCGGTAGTCGGTGGGGATTTGACCGTGGCACGGCCGGGGATTTCCGTGTAGAACGTTCCCATGCCGATCAATCGAGCCAACAAAACCGCGCGCACTTGATAACCCAGATATCCCGTTCCCAAACCGCAGGTTCCGGGAGAACTAGGCTCTACGCGCAGAAGTTTCCGCTTTGCTGTCGCCCGGTTCGCTGAGATGTGCCGGACGGGCTAAGTGATGAGATTCAACTTGACGGCGAGCAACGCCGCTTGGGCGCGGTTGCGCGCGCCGAGCTTGCCGTAGATCCTTCTGAGTTGTTTCTTCACCGTCGCTTCTGACAAATGGAGCTTCGTCGCGATCTCCCGGTCGCTCATGCCCAGGGCAACGCGGCTGAGGATCAGGACCTCATTCTCTCCCAGCTTGGCCTTGTCCGGCGGTGCGCCGTCCTTGGCCTTTGCCGCGAGCCGTGCCAGCATGCGCCTGGCGAGTACGGGGTTGATCATCGTGCGCCCCTCGTGCACGGCCCGGATCGCGTTCGCCAAGTTCTCGGGACTGATGTCTTTGAGGACGTATCCTGCCGCGCCGGCTTCGGCCGCGGAGAGGAGTGCTTCGGCGTCGTCCACGGTGGTGAGGAACAGCACCTGTACCCTGTCCGACGCCGCGCGGAGCTGTTTCAGCACCTCGAGTCCGTCCATGTCGGGCAGGTTCACTTCCATGAGCACGACGTCCGGTTCCTGGGTTTGAAGAACCTTCAGAGCGTCCGCGCCCGACTCGACGTCGTCGAGCACGGCGAGATCCGAATGCTGCGACAGTAGCGTACGGATGCCCGCCCGAAACAACCGGTTGCCGTCGACGAGGAGAATACGGACGGCCGCGCGGGCGCTAGGCATGTCCGTGACGGTAAGCCTGCTGGCCAATGGGGTGGATGCTCCTCATCGGTCGGTCTAAGAACTCTTCGGCCACTCGTACCGCGGGCCGCCTGTCAAGACTGCATTCGCCGGGTCCGAGACCGCATCCTCCGCGGCGTCTCCGACGGCATGCCTCGCGTCCGTTGCGCTCCGACCATTGCCAGGGGCTCCCGCCCACCACACGGTGCTGCGGCGGAGCTGCGCGCGCGGGACGTCTGCCGCCGCGTGGTGTCTGAGACCCGCGGCAACTGGGTACTAGCAATACGGGACCGGTGCCATCACCGGCCCGGGATGGCTCACGAGCGGCGTGTGGGAGGGTAGGACGTGGGGGGCAGCGGGCCGAACGGATCCGAGCGGAGTGCGTTCGAGCCAAGTCCGATCATCCAGGAACTGCGATCGTGGTGCGAAGAGCGCGGGGTGAGTCAGTCCTCGCTCGCGATGGAGATCGGCGTCAGCGTTTCACATCTCAATCAGGTGATCAACGGCCGGGCGCGGCCGAGCGCCGAGCTCACGCAGCGTATCGTCGAGGTGTTGGAGCGCCGGAAGACGCGCAGGCCGAGCAACGGTCGCACGGTGTAGCGCAGCCCTCGGCGTGTGGTGACGGCACCGCGGCGCTCGGGGACGCCGACGCGCCTGCCTGACGGGTGAACTTTACGGAGGTGGCACTATGACGTTCGCGGAGGCTATCCAGATCAAAGGACGAGTCGTCGATATCTACCTCGTGAACGGCGCCGTACTGGACGGCGCGCGGGTGAAAGACGTTTCGTCGGCGATGATCCAGGTCACGTACAAGGACCGCACGCGGTATCTGAATCCGGAACACGTGCTGATGGTGGAAGTCGGCTAACCGCGCGAGTTTCCGCACTCCCGTTGGAGGGACCCCTGCCTCGAGACCGAATGACCCCGTGCGCAGGCCTCACGCGTGTCGCCCGGCGCGATCGGAGGCCACATGGGGACCTCGGACGTCATCGGACCACTTGGGTTGCGAGTCGGGCAGGCAGCGACCCGCACGAAGACGATCACGGCGGGTGATCTGCGGCTGTACGCCGAGCTCACCGGCGACGAGAACCCGCTTCACTTTGATCAGGCCTTTGCCGCCCGCACGCGCTTCGGCCGGCTCATCGCCCAGGGCGGCGTCACCGCGGGTCTGTTGAGCGCGCTCGTCGCGATGGACCTTCCGGGGCCGGGCTCGGTCTTCATGAGCCAGACACTAGCCTTCCATCGTCCGGTGTACGTCGGGGACACAGTGACCGCACGGGTAGAGGTTGTGGGCCTCAAGCCGGACAAACCCGTCTGTCACCTCAAGTTCGCGGTCACCAACCAAACCGGCGAGATCGTCCTGGAAGCAGAAGCCTGGACGTATACGCTGCGGCCAGAGCTGGAACAGCGCAAACACGGATAGCTCGTGACAAGAGCATTTCCGCCACCTGCGTCCCGAGGCACATCAGACTTCACTCCACGTCACAAGGACTTTCGGTCATCTCTATCGTACTTCTGATTCTCGAAAGGCGGAAGTCTCGCTGTTCGCCGCAGAAGAACCATTACCGCGGCACCAGTCTGGAATCCAGGGAGGGCGCAATGAAGTTCGGGGCATCGATCTGGCCGTTTCGCTGGGATCCTCCGTACGACGACGAGGTGCGCAGGATTGCCAAGCTCGGCTTCAAGGCCGTGGAACTGATCGTCTGGAACGAGGAGTTTCTCGAGTACTACACCCCTCAGAAGATCCGTGAGCTCCGTGATCTCGTGGCCTCGGAGGGGCTTGAGATTTCCCAGTTCGTCCACAACCCCAAGGGCGTTTCGAGCGACGATCCGACGGCCCGCAAACAGTCGATCGAACTGTTCAAGCGGGTCGTGGACGTCGGGGCAAATCTCGGCGCGAAACTCGTGGACTCCGTGTCGGCCTATCCGTTTAACATCGAGGCGCCACGCATCACCGACCGGCCGCACATGCAGATGTTCTCGGTGTCGTATCCGAGCGGGCTCGACTGGAAGCGGAACTGGGAGTTCTACGTCGACTCGGTGCGGCAGTGCGCGAACGCGGTGCACGCCGCCGGGCTCCGGTATTCGATGGAGCCGCATCCCTACCGCTACATGGCCAACGCGGCGTCGATGCTGCGCCTGATCGAGCATGTGGGATCGCCGATTCTCGGCATGAACTTGGATCCGAGCCACCTGTTCCCGGTTGGGGAGATCCCGCACGCCGTGATCTACCAGTTGCGTGACCGCATCTACCATTGTCACTTCTCCGACAACGACGGTACGACGAACGTGCACTGGCGGCCCGGCAAGGGAAAGATCGATTGGACCGCCGTGCTGTGCGCGCTCCGCGACGTGGGGTTTGACGGCACGATCTCGATCGAGCTCGAAGACGTCCCGGGTGTCGCGCGTGGGCAGGCTGCGGTGCCCGGCGTGTATCGCGGAAACCGCACGGCGACCGACGCGTTCGTGAACGAGACGTTGGCGGCGGTGCATTACCTGCGGGGGCTGGCGGAGGCTCAAGGCATCAAAATCGAGTGGGCAGGTGGACCGGGTCAGGCCGTCTATGCCTAGCCCAATGGACCGGGAGCGGTTGGGCCGGCTCGTCGACGGCATGAAACGGGCCGGTCTGGACGGGCTCGTCTGCCGGCTTCCAGAAAACGTGCTGTACCTCACGGGATACTGGCCGGTGATCGGCGCGTCCACGGCGATCCTGACCAGAGAGGGCGAGGTGACGCTGATCCCGCCGTTCTCCGAGCTCGACTATGTGAAGCGGGGTTGGGTCGAAGACGTTCGATCGTACCGCTTTGTCAACATGGCGGCGACCGCGAATCCAAACCGTGACACGAAGCCGGTGCTGGAGAAGGTGGCCACCGACAAGGGCTTGACCACCGGTCGCATCGGGTACGAGGGCAGCTTCGAGCTCGTGGCGGCGAACAACGTTGCCGGTGAGGCGCGCGTGTTCGCCGAGACGACGCTGCGCATGCTGCGGGAGAGCATCCCGGGAGCCACCCTGTGCGACGCGACCCCCGTGCTGCTGCGGGCTCGCGCGATCAAGTCGGCGATCGAGATCGACCAGCTCCGCCGCGCCAACGAAATCGCCGGGTTCGGCTACGAGGTGGCCGCCGCGTCGGTTCGCGCGGGCGTCGCGGAGGCGGCCATCGCGGGGGATGTCGAAGCCCGGATCTACGGCGCCGGCGTCGGATACAAGGGGACCGAGCGGGCGCGGGGGTTCTGCTTCGTGATGTCCGGGCCGAACGCCGCCAACTCGTGGCGGCCGTTCTGCATGTCGACCGCGAAGACGCTCAAGGAAGGCGAGCCGGTTCTGGTCGAGCTCAACACGGTGGCGGACGGGTACTTCAGCGACCTGACGCGGACCTTCATGGTGGGGGAGCCCGACGCGCGCACGAAGACGATCTTCAAGGCGGTCCGGGCCGCGATCGACGCGGTCATCGCCGCCGCGAAGCCCGGGGTCAAGGCGCGAGACCTTGACGCACTCGCGCGCAAAAGCCTCGCCGGCCACGGCTTCGGCGACAAGTTTCCGCACCAGCTGGGGCACGGCACCGGGCTCCAGTTTCACGACCCGTGTCCGACCCTGCATCCGGCGAGCGAGGACGTGCTCGAGGAGGGCATGGTGCTCGCCGTCGAGCCCGCCGTCTACATCGAGGGGTGGGGCGGGGTGCGAATGGAGGAGAACGTGGTGGTGACGGCCGCGGGCTGCGACTCGCTCTGTCCGTACCCGCGGGGTGGGTTTTGACACGGCGGGAGCCTCCCATGACGTCGCGATGGCCGTTGGTCAAGAGTGAGGTCCAAGGCGCGATCCTCCGGCACGTCCGAGCGGAGGGCACGGTCACGCGCGGCCAGCTCGTCGAGGCGCTCGGCGTAAGCCGCGGCAAAGTGTCGCACGAAGTGGGGCAGCTCATCTCGGCGGGGCTGCTCGTTGAGGAGGGGCTGGCGGACCCGGTCGGCGGCCGGCCGTCCTCGCTCATTACGATCCCGCGCTCGGCCGGGGTGATCGCGGCCGTGGAGTTGGGCGCCACCTCGATCGATACGGCGCTGACCACGTTGGGCAGCGAGGTCATTGCGCATCGCGGTGAACCGGCGGACATCAGGGACGGGCCGGACGCCATCCTCGGGGTGGTCAAGCAACGCCTCGCCGAGCTGCTTGCGGCCCAGCCGGTGTCCGCCGACGAGGTCATGGCGATCGGGATCGCCGTGCCCGGTCCGGTCGAGCACGCGTCCGATCTTCCGATCGCGCCGGCGCTCATGCCGGGATGGCACCGCTCACCGATCCGAAACTGGTTCGCCGGGGAATACGCGGCGCCCGTGTTCGTGGACAACGAGGTCAACCTGATGGCGCTCGCCGAGCACCGGTACGGCGTGGGCAAGGGCGTCGACGACCTCCTCTTCGTCAAGGTCGGGACCGGCATCGGGGCCGGCCTGATCATCAACGGTCAGCTCTACCGCGGCGCCAACGGGGCGGCGGGCGACATCGGACACATCTGCGTCGATCCCGATGGACCGACGTGTCCCTGCGGCAACGTCGGCTGCCTGGGTGCCCTCGCCGGCGCCCGCCCCATGCTCGAACAGGCGAAGGCGGCCGCGCGAGACGGCCGGTCGCCGTTCCTGGCGGACGCCGTGGCGGCCGGCAAGGACATCGATGGGCTGTTGATGAGCGAAGCGGTCGCCTGCGGCGACCGGTGGGCGATGAGCACCCTCCGCACCTCAGGGCGGCTGGTCGGAGAGACGGTGGCCGGGCTGGTCAGCGCGCTCAACCCCGCGTTGATCGTCGTCGGGGGGGGAGTGCTCCACTGGGGACCCGGTTTTCTCGGCGAGCTGCGCAGCGCCGTGTACCATCGATCCATGCCGCTCGCCACGAGGAGTCTTCCCATCGTCACGAGCGAGCTCGACGGCCGCGCCGGCATTCTCGGTGCGAGCCTGCTTGCGGTGGAGGGAGCGCTCAGCCCCCTTGAGGCCGCAGGCCGCTCGTCACTCCAGGTGCTCACCGGATAGGGAACACGGACGCAAGGTGCACGCGTTCCATGACAGGCCTGAGGACACGTCCACGACGACGACTATTGGAGGGGGCCACATGAGAGATCGCGGCGTGACGAGACGGAAGTTCTTGACCAGCACCGGCATCGGGCTTGCAGGGTTGAGCACGTTCGGCCTGAGCGTGTTGCAAGGAGGCTCCCGATCAAGCGGCACCCCCGCCTACGGCGCCCCCGCGGACGTCGAATGGTGGATCTCGGTTCGCGGCGGGCCCGAGTACGCCAGCACCGACCAGTCACTCGTGAGCCAGTTCAACGCATCGCAGAGCCAGTACAAAGTCAATTGGAACGCGATCCCAAGCGGCGGCAGCAACACCTGGTACGAAAAGCTTGGCACGGCGATCGCGTCCGGCACGCAACCGGACGCGGTCGCGGGGACCGCGTACATGCCCTGGCAGTACAATGCGATCGGCCAGACGTCGATCCTCGATGACGTCGTGGCCGAGCTGAAGGCCGAGGGCAAGATCAACGACTTCGTCCCGGGCGTGCTGGACCTGATGAAGTTCAACGGCCACTACGTCTGCCTGCCGAGCGGCTACGACATCCGCGTCCCGTACTACCGGAAGGACATCCTTGATAAGAACGGTCTCAAGGCGCCAAAGACGTGGGACGATCTCATGCGCCTCGGCGCGGCGCTCAAGAAACAGAACATCTACCTGTACGCATTCGCGTCCGGCCAGTTCGGCTGGCAGCAGATGATGGCGTTTGTGTTCAACAACGGCGGCGGTTTGTTCGACAAGCAGCGGAACGTCGCGGTGATCAGCGAGCGCAATCTGGAGGCGGCCACGTTCATCTCGGAGATGGTGAAGCAGAAATACATCAGCCCGAACAGCCCCGGCATGAGCAAGGACGACGCGACGAAAGCCTTCGCCGAGGGGCAGGCGGTCATCTATATCAACCAACCAGCGCTTCCGGCGACACTGCCCAATCTGGCGGGCAAGCTCGATCTGCTCGATCCGACCGCGGGACCGCACGGAGACAAAGGCACGCTCTACTGGGTCAACAACTGTTTCTCGTTCAGCAAGAGCAAGAGTCCCGCAGGCGGAAAGGCCTGGATCAAGTGGTGGGCGGTCAACAACGGCCCGCTGTTCTGGCAGGGGCACGCGCAACAGCTTCCGGTGCGGAAGTCGGTAGGGGCAAACGCGTACTTCAACAGCGACATCTCCAAGCGGCTCATCACGGAGTGGCTTCCGATCGGCCGGACGATGGGAACGCACTACCCGACGCTGTTCCCCCAGTTGAACTCAGTGGAGGGAGAGGGCGAGCTCGCGGTCCTCGTCAACGACCTGCTCTCCGGGAAAGATCCCAAGCAGGCGTTGCAGACCGCCCAGAGAAGCATCGAGACGATCATGAAGCGCACCGCCTGAGTCGCGGGGTTCCTGCGATCGTGGCAAGAGACGTCTCGACGGACGCATCGGGGCGCGCGCGGCGGCGGGGGGTCCTCACCAGGGCCCCCCGATTCAGCCGGAGCGAACGGCTCTCGTATGCCTTCCTGGCGCCATCGTTGCTGGTGTTCGCGCTGATCATGGGGTATCCGTTCGTCCAAGGTCTCGCGTACAGTTTCCGGGGCGGATCGCTGTTGGCGCTCGGTGGGTTCGTCGGGCTGGACAACTATTCACAACTCCTGCAAGACCCCGAGTTCCAGAACGCGGTCGTCTTCACTGCCGTGTTCACGATCGGGACGGTCGCCGGCAGCTACCTGATCGGCCTCGGGCTCGCGCTGCTGCTGAACGCGGAGATCGCCGGACGGGGCGTGCTCCGGGGAGCGCTGCTCATCCCGTGGATCATCCCGTCGATCGTGAGCACCCAGAGCTTCCGCTGGCTGCTGGAGCCGCAGAACGGCCCGGTGGACGCGCTGCTCCAACACCTCGGATTCCAGCCGATCCCGTTCTTCGCCACGCCGGCGTGGGCGACGTTTACGGTGACCCTCGTCAAGGTGTGGCGATCGTACCCGTTCATGATGGTCTCCTGTCTCGCGGCGTTGCAGACTATCGACCCCAACCTGGGGGAAGCGGCGGCGGTGGACGGTGCGGGGAAGACCGCGTGGTTCAAACACATCGCGTGGCCGCACATTGCGACGCTGTCGATCGTGATGTGGATCATGATGGCGATCTTCTCGATCCACGACTTCGAGACGATCTGGTTGCTCACGCAGGGCGGACCCGGGTTCGCAACGGAGAACCTGATGGTGCTCTCGTACAAGTACACCTTCATCGTCCAGAACGTGGGGTTGGGGTCCGCCGCGGCGATCGTCAGCCTCGTGGTGCTGATGGCGCTCGCCGTCCTGCTGCTGCGCTCCCGCCCCGATCAGGCGGTCGTGGCGGTCGGACCCGGCGCGGCCACCCGGCCCGGTGCGCTGTGAGCGTCGCGTCGATCCCGTCGGCGCTCGCTCTGCGGCCGCCCGGCCGGCGCCGGCGGCGCTCGCCGGGGCTGCGCCTGGGCGTGCTCTGCGCGCTCGCGCTGGGGGCGAACATCCCGGTACTGGTCGTCATCGTGAACTCGTTGAAGTCGACCGCGGAGTTTCTCTCGACCAACTCGCTGTTCCCGATTCACTGGACGGTCGAGAACTACGGCATCCTCGGCACGCAGACCGACTTCGCGAGCTTCGTCCGGACGAGCGTGACGGTGACGGTGCTGGTGACTGCCGTCAGCGTCGCAGTCGCGATGCTCGCTGGCTACAGCCTGTCGCGGACCTGGAACGCGTTCGCGGTGGGGTATGCGCGTTCCGTGCTGATGCTCCAGATGTTTCCGATCATCCTCGAGCTGATCCCGCTGTTCATTCTGTTCCGGTATCTCCACCTGATCAACTCGTCGCTCTCGGTCGTCCCGCTCTACGTCGCAGGGGTCCTGCCGTACGGGATTTGGATGGCGAAAGGGTTCTTCGACGGGATTCCGCGGGAGTTGGAAGAGGCGGCGTGGGTGGACGGGTCCTCGCGCTTCGCAGGGTTCTGGCGTATCGTGCTGCCTTTGTCCGGTCCGGGGCTGGCGGCGATCGCGATCTTCTCCTTCCTGCTGTCCTGGAATGAGTTTCTGGTCGCCTCCGTCTTCCTCCGGAACCCGCATGCTGAGACGATCCCGGTCGGGGTCTTCGTCTTCGTGCAGGAATACCAGACGAACTGGGGACCGCTGTTTGCGGCGAGCGCCCTGGCCCTGATTCCCGCGTTTATCTTCGTGACGTTCGCGCAGCGCTACATGGTGCAGGGCGCGATCGTCGGATCGGTCAAGGGGTAGCGGATTCCGGACGGGCGGTTGCCGGGGAGGAATGCGGGGATGAACAGCGGTCGCGGAGATCGCCAGCGACAGGCGGTGCTGGTCGGACCCCGCCGCTTCGCCGTGGAAGAAGGGACGCTGCGCCGTCTGGGGCCGCGGGAAGTCCGGGTCCGGGTCGCCATCTGCGGAGTGTGCGCGTCCGAGCTGCCGCAGTGGAAGGCCGGACCCGGCGACGGTCGAAGCGAGCTCGGGCACGAGGTCTCGGGTGAGATCGTCGAGGTCGGATCGGCGGTCACGACCGTGGCTCCCGGCACCGCCGTCACCGGCCTGCTCAAGCCCGGGTTCTCTGAGTACGCGACCGCGAGCGACGACCGGGTGGCGTCGATTCCCCCCGGGCTCAACGTCCGCGATGCGCTGGGGGAGCCGCTGGCGTGCATCGTCAGCGCCGCCGCCCGCACGCGGGTCGAGTTGGGGGACACGGTCGCCATCGTGGGCCTCGGGTTCATGGGTCTGCTCATGCTGCAGGCGATCCGTCTCCGCGGGCCAAGCCGCATTGTGGCGATCGACGTGCGCCGCGACGCGCTTACCATGGCACAGCGCCTGGGCGCGCATGAGGTGTTCACGCCTGACCAGCTCCCGGACCGGCTGCGCGTCCGTCAGCGGTCGACCATGGAGCCCGGATGGGGGGTCGACGTCGCCATCGAGGCATCCGGCACCCAGCCTGGGCTGACTCTGGCCGGGGAACTGGTGCGGGAGCACGGCCAGCTCTCCATTCTCGGCTATCACAACGAGGGAGGCGGCCGGCGAGAGGTGGACATGCAGCTGTGGAACTGGAAGGCGCTCGACGTCCTGAACGCCCACGATCGCCGGGTCGATGTGAAAATGGAGTGCGTGCGAAGAGGCCTGCGCTTGATGGCGGCCGGCCAGATCGACGTGGGAGCGCTGATCAGCCACCGGTTCAGCCTCGACGAGGTCGACGCCGCCTTCTCCGCGCTCGAAACGAAGGTGGCGGGTTTCTGCAAGGCGGTCGTCGAGCTCTCCCAATAGTGGTGGATCACCAATCGCATACATTCCGCGGGCGGGACCGCGCCGATCTCTGCGATGATTTCACGTCGGGTCCCCGTGGCGCGGCAGGATAATGACCAAAGGCGCCTAACGTACAACGCGACCGCACGCGGCCAACATGCGGACCCGACCTGCGCGCTATGCTCGGGGACGCTGGCTTGCGTGCGTCGGTGTACCTTGCGCTCCATCCGCGCACCGGGGGAGAAGCCAACGGCACCGTCAGCATCCACGCTGATCGCGAACGGCACTCCCGAGTTGGCCGTACCCGCGGCGGGGACCCGCGGTGACCCCGGACCCCGCACGCCCGGGTCCATCCCCGGTCTCCGCGTGTGGGCGGCGTTGGTCGCCCTGCTCGTCTGCACGACGCTCGCGTTCGCGCTGTTCCGGCCCGTGCAGGTGCTTCCCCTGCTCAGGCCGGCCCCGCCAGTGGCGCTCGCGGATGCCGCGGGCGCGCCGATCGTGCTGGCGCGGCTTGCCGGGACGATCCTCATCTTTCAATTCTCCGCCCTGCAATGTGCGCGTCCGTGCGACGACGGCCACCAGGCGTTTCAACAGTTGCAGCAACGACTCGCCGCGAAGCCGCTCGGCGTGCCGGTGCGCCTCGTGACCGTCATGCTTGATGGTCAAGGCCGCCCGAGGCAACTCGCCGAGCGGAGCGCTTCGATGGGGGCCGACCCTCGCTGGTGGCGGCTGGCGACCGGAGACGCGACGCGGCTCAAAGACGTGGTCGGCGGCGGGTTCGGCGTGTACTACGGGCCTGGCCCGGGCGGCATTGTATTCGACCCCGCGACGATCGTGGTCGACGAGCGCGGCATCGTCCGCGCAGAGTACAGGACCGCGTCGCCGGACGCCGGCCTGGTCTTGCGCGACGCGCAACTTATCGCCCGGGAAGCCGCCAGCCGCGGGGCCTCTCGAACGCGAACACGACCAGCATGACGCCCGTCGCGACCAACCAACGCTTCTCGTAGGGGTCGAGGTGCATCATTGGGTCGTCCCCCGGCCGAGCATCACGAGGTAGACGCCAGCCCAGCCGCAGGGATGAAGCCCGTCGAGATGCCGCTGGCGGAGCCGTACCGGCCCGCTCCGGTTCCCGCGTGGCTCGACAACTGGCGGTTGTGGCTGGGGTTCGCGGTCGCCCTGATCTTGCTCGTCTACGGGCCTGTGCTCGTCAATCTGGTCGGAAACATGCAGTTGAACGCCGTCGGACGGCGCGTCTGGTAGCCCCTGAGCGGGATTCCGGGAGTACCGCCGGCCGGGACCAGCGCCCGAAGGCACACATCTGAGAGTTGTCCGGAGCGGGCGGGCGATCCTAGACTCGCCGGTCGGCGGAGAAGACCCGCCGGTGATTCACTCGACCAACCCTCAACGCTCCGGCAACGGATCGGTCGCGTCGGAATTGTTGGTGGTCTTCCGGTGGCGCGAACTTGTCAGCGCCTCCGTCCGTTTTCCTCACGGCGGCCTGAAGCCAGGTGCCACATGTCGCCGAGCTGCCGGTCGAACGCAACCGGGTCGAAGCTGTCCACGGCACCGCCGGC
Organism: bacterium; assembly: GCA_035295165.1. Classification (NCBI taxonomy): domain Bacteria; species bacterium. Next base: position 10,993 of record DATGJN010000053.1, on the reverse strand, counting down.
CGTGATGGTCATTTCGCCAAAGTACACTTGCTCGTCAGTGTCGTACAGGTCGACCCTGACGAAGTCGAGTCCGCGACCCAAGGCTTCAGCGTATGCGATCATCTCGCCGAGGTGTTTCGGAGGATCCACCTCCTGCTCGAGGTTCGGGAACGAGAACCGCACATCCAGCTGGTTCCAGGACCGTCCATACACGTTGCTCCGATGGTCCCCGAATCTGCCGACGTGAATCGCAATGAGCTCGGCGCGACCGTCAAAGACGAACAGTTTGTAGTCGGCGGGGGCGCTGGTGCCGCCGCCGATGAATTCTTCGATCATGATTCGCGGTTCAATGTTCTTGTAGACCCACTCAGCCGCGACGTCGTAGTAGTTCTGCCGGAGCCAGTCGGCGCACGTCTCGATGAGCCCTGCTCGGTCCACACTCGTTTTATCCGCGACGAGTCGAACCCAACCGGATCCGTGTGTCGGTTTCACGACAAACTTCTGCGGCAGTATCTCGAACGGAATGTCCGACGGGTCCGTGGTCGTCCAGTAGAGTTCGGTCAGCACGTGCGCGCCGACGCGCTCCTTGACGTACTCGCGAACGGCATACTTGTCCGCGAGCATCGTCAGGATCGGCCGGCGGTCAAACAAGAGACGGTGGAGCATTTTTTCGTTGAAGGTCTTGGGCGTCACGAGATTCGGTAGCCTTCCAGCTTGCCGCGTATACCGCCGCACGAGCCGCGCGGATGCGAACATCGCGTTCGGCAACACGGCCCTGGCCGTCGCGACCACTGTGCGATTCATCGCCCGTTGACGCTCATGCGGACGCCGCATGCCGAGGGCGAACGTCGGCAGCGAGGATAAAGACAACTCCGATGCCACCGGAGGTGACGTGCGATCCCTTGGAACTCGGCCTTCACTGCTGTATTGAATGAGAAGGACGACGCCGAGCCAATGCCTTGAGTTCTTCGCCCGTGACGCAGCGCTTCATTGTGATGCCGTCCGTTCAGAAGTTCGATCAGCAATCGGATCATGGGAGTTCATTGTAGCACCGACCACCGACGCGATCCTTGTTGTTCCCCGTAAGATACAATTTGTTTACAATGGTCGTGCCAGCGGATGGGGTGGCGGGCTTCTGGGGCGGCCCCGCTCAAAACGGCCACGGTGACACGGCCCTGGCGCTGTCAAGGCGGGCGATATTTGATGAGTTGCCGCCGCGCGGTCGGTCGCGCAATACGAGCAGTGCCCCTTATCGAGTCCCCTCGATTGACACACGCGGCCGTGTTAACCGGCCACTGCAGTCGCGACAAACCCCCAGATGCCAACGGTCGACCACTCCACCTGCTCAAACCCCTGCGCCTCAAGCATGCGCTTCATCTCACGCGGTCCGTACATGCGCACATCTCCCATGCCAAGAAGGGGGTTGACGATGTTCGCCAACTGCCGGATGATCGGCGGCGCTGTCGGATCTGCGACAACGAGGCGCCCGCCACTCCTGAGCACCCGGTGCATCTCGGCGAGTGCCGCCTGCGGGTGCGGGTAATGATGAAAAGAGTCGACACACACCAAGCAGTCGAACCGGGCGCCTTCCCAGGGCAACGTCTCGGCGTCCCCGACTCTGAGGTCGGCCCGGGGTCCGAGGCCCTCTTTGGCGATGCGGATCATCTCGGGCGAGATATCGAGCCCCGCAAGAAACATCGCGGGATCTCGCTCGGCGAGGGTCTGAAGGAGGAGACCGGGGCCACATCCGATATCGAGGAGCGGGCCGTGGACTCGGCTGCCAAGACGCTGGAGCGCGGCCTCTTTCATTCGGCGGGAGTGCCAACCGGCGAGAGTATTCTCGTAGTTCGCGGCGAGACGATCAAAGGTGGTCCGAGACCGCCGTTTGGCCCTCTCATCGCTCATGGCTCCAGCCTACCCGAGGCCTGTTCTTCTGCCAACGGACGCAACCGGCTAGGCTCGCGCCCGCGTCCGGGGTGACGACCGGCCAGCCCAAGCGAAATCGTCATCTCTTCGAAGTCCCGTCCGAGGTCTCTTTACCGAGCTTGGTGCGGGTCGAGCACATCGCGCAGCCCGTCTCCCAGGATGTTGATGCTCAGGCTGACCAGAAATATCATGATACCAGGTACGGTCGCGACATACCAGGCGGTTGCCAGCACCGTCCGGCCCTCACTGAGCATGGCTCCCCACTCCGCTGTGGGCGGCTGCACGCCAAGGCCCAGGAAACTGAGCGCCGCTGCGAAGATAATCGTCTTGCCGGTTTCAAATGTGGCGTAGACGATCACCGGCGACACGGTATGGGGAAGGATGTGCTGCACGATGATGCGTTGATTGCCAGCGCCCAACGACCTCGCCGCCTCGATAAACGAGCGTTCTCGGACGCCGAGCGTCGACGACCGCACCAGGCGCGCGAAACTGGGAATCGCGACGATGGTGATCGCCAGCATTGCATTGTAAATCGACGGCCCGAGTGCCGACACGATCGCGAGGGCGAGCAGAATGGCTGGAAAAGCGAACAGCACGTCGAGCGATCGGGTGACCGCATGGTCGAGGAGACCGCCATAGTAGCCGGAAATCAACCCCACGCCGCTTCCGACCAGCGCTGACAGTACGACCGGAACGATGCCGACGATCAGTGAGATCCGACCGCCCCACATCGCGCGGCTGAGAACGTCACGCCCCAACTGATCGGTCCCCAGCAGGTGCCCGACGGTCCCCGGCGGCGACAGACGAATCCGAGGATCCACGCGGGTCGGGTCATACGGCGAGAGTCGCGGCGCCATCACCGTGCCGACGGCGACCAGCAGAAGAACCCCGAGCGCCGCGAGCAGCACCGGATCCCAGCGCAGCCGCTTCCCCACGAGCGCGCTGAACCCACGAGCACTCCTCACCAGTTTCGTCGCGCCAACGGTAGCAGACATACTCGCGACTAACGTTCACGCTCACGCGGCGTATCGAATCCGCGGATCGAGCACGGCATAGAACACGTCCACGAAGAGATTGATGAAGACGAACACCGTGGCTACGAGCAACACCCCGCCCTGTACCAGCGGCAGATCGCGCGCGCCGATCGCATCGTAGAGTTGCAACCCGAGACCCGGCCACGAGAAGACCGTTTCGACCAGGATCGATCCACCGAGAAGGTAGCCCACCTGGATCCCGAGGAGCGTCACGACCGGCAACAGCGCATTGCGCAGAGCGTGGTGAACGATAACCCGTACCTCGGTGAGGCCCTTGGCGCGCGCCGTCCGGATGTGGTCGTCGTTCAACGCGTCGACCACGCTCGAACGTGTCAGCCGGGTCAGCACCGCGGCCGGCACGCCGCAGAGGGTGAACGCGGGGAGGGTCAGATGCCACAACAGGTCGGGAATGCCGGCGGGACCGCGTAGTGAGAACATGCCGTTGGACGGGAACAGTCGAAATTGCAGCGAGAAGATCAGGATCAACACCAATCCCAACCAGAACGTCGGCATACTGTTGCCGAACATGGCCAGCACCACGGACGCGCGATCTACGATCGAGGATTGGCGCATCGCTGAGAGGATGCCCACTGGGACGCCGATCGCGACCGCCAGCAGCGCACTGGCGAGCGCGAGCACCAGCGTGTTCTTGAGCCGATCGAGTACCATCTCGGTGACCGGCGCGTCCAACTGAATCGACCGCCCGAGGTCTCCTCGCCCCGCCCGGCTCAGCCAACTGACATACTGGACATAGAGCGGGCGGTTCAACCCAAGGCTCTGGCGAATCAACTCGACCTGCTCCCGCGTGGCCTGAGGTCCTGCGAGCACCTCGGCGGCATCGCCGGGGATCATCTTCATCGTGAGGAACACCACGAGCGACACACCGACCAGCACCGGAATCGTCGCGAGAACCCGCGCGACGACGAAGCGAGGCATGTTAGGCGAGAGACACAGTCCGAAACGTGAACATGTATGAGTTCGGGTTCGCGAAGCCTTTCACTCTCTTGCTCCAGGCGCGAGCCGCCTTCTGATTGACGACGAAAATCCAGGCCGCATCGTCGACGACCGTTTGTTCCACTTGAAAATAGAGCCGTTTGCGCTGGGCCTCGTTGGTGGTCTGCCCCGCCTTCTTCAACAACGTATCCACCGCTTGATTACTGTACCAGCCCGGATTCGTGTTCCCATTGGGCGGTTGGAGGTCGGTCCGAAACATCCGCTGTAGATTGACGAACTCATCGACGCTGAACCCCACCTGAATCGCGTTCACGTCCTTTTGGATGCCGTTCGCCATGTTGTTCTGGAAGGTCTGGAACTCTTGCTGGACAAACTTCGCGTCGATCCCAACATCCTTGAAGTTCTGCTGGATGAACTCGTTCATCTGGACACCGAATGGAGAGCCTGCGCCGCCGGCAGGCATCCAGATTTCGAGCGAAAGTCCCTTCGGAAACCCCGCCTGAGCCAATAACTGCTTGGATTTTGCGGGATCGTAGCCGTAGCCTGTGATGTTCGGATCGTAGCCAGGCGTGCCTGCGGCATGCGTCCCCTTCGCTGGGACGGCCAGGCCCCTCATCACGTCGCGCGCCAGCGTCTCGCGGTCGATCGCCCAGCACATCGCCTGACGGAGCTGACGCTTCGTTGTCGGGGGGTATTTGTGGTTGGGAATGTAGCCCCAGGTATTCGGAAGTTGCGCCAGGTCGAGCACCAGATTCGGATTCGCCTTCACGCTGGCCATACTGTCGGGATTGACCGCGTTGATCCAATCGACTTCGCCGGTCTGGAGCGCCGTCACTCGGGTAACCGCCTCGGGCAGAGGGCGAACGACGAAGCCGTCGATCGCCGGTGCGCCTGCCCAATAATCCGGATTTCGCTCGAAGGTCACCTTCACGCCCTTCTCGCGGCTGACATACTTGAACGGTCCGGTGCCCACCGGATGGTTGGGGTAATCCTCGTTGCCGTACTTCTGAATGGCCGTCGGGCTTGCGATCGAATAAGTACCAAACGCCAGCACCTGCAAGAAATCGGCAAACGGATCTCTGTGGACGATGCGGATGGTGTTCTTGTCGACGACATCGACACTGGCGAGGTTGCCGTAACCAAGCTTCAGGCTCCCGGCGCCGGCCTTGTTATAGTACTTGTGGCCAGGATCCGAGTCGCGATCGATGTTGAACTTCACGGCCTCGGCATCGAACGGCGTCCTGTCGTGGAACAGCACCCCTTGACGAAGTTTGAAGGTGTACGTCCGCGCATCGGGTGAGACGTTCCAAGAGGTGGCGAGATTGCCTATCAGGGGTTGGTTCGCCTTTGCCGTCATGTCACGGTCAACCAAACGATCATAGATGTTGTGGAGCAGCGTTCGCGTCACCGCGCCGCGGTCGATATCGTTGTCGAAGGCGCCGGGCTCGGCCTCCCAGCCCGCGATGAGCGTTCCTCCAGACTTCGCCGTCGTCGCGGCGCGCGTGGAGCGCGCCGCCAGAAGCGCTCCGCTGGCTCCAACGGCGAGCGAAGAGAGGAAACGACGACGGGTGATCGCATACCCCACAGGAATCCCCCCTTGCGTGATTCTGAGCCGGCGGTCGTTCGCCCGCCGACGCGCTGTCGGGTCCTTGGCGCCACGCGTCCCGGGTGCAGAGGCGTGGTGACAGTTTCTGATATCGCGGCCGCATTCCCTCCCCCGGAAGGTTCCCAGCCGGGTATCCAGATTCTCCTCGGCAACCACGCGAGAAGGATTGTGCCTCCGACGCCTTGAGACCCCCTCATCGTCGCACCGGAGTGCCACTCGGTGATCCGGGAGGAACGTAAGACGGTAAGACGCGTGCCGCGGTCGCTCCGCGATCTGGCTCGAGCCTTTGCGTGGACACGGGGCCGGAGTCCGGGCGCGACCCCGGCCTCCGCGGGCCGGTGGAAGGAATCAGGAGGCAAGCACGAAAGTCCTGGCTGGGATTTCTCGCTGCCTTCAACGCGACGCGCACGACAGAACAGCCCGCCCGGTGAGTCGAATGCATCACGCGCCCGACGACACACACCTGGGGTGACACAACATGGTGGACAATTCGCCGGGATTCCCGGCGACGCTCGAGGTCGACTACCCAGAGCGAGAACTGAACCGACTCACCACCGCGTTCCGAGCGTTGACCGTCGTCCCGATTCTCGTCATCCTCGCGCTACTCAGTGGGGCGACCGGTGGGACAAAGCATCCTGTGTTGCAGTCGGGAGGGCTTGTTGTTCTGCCGACCGTGTTGATGCTCGTTGTCCGTCAGACGTACCCGCGTTGGTGGTTCGACTGGAACCTCGCGCTCGTGAGGTTCAACATCCGCGTCTCAGCATACGTGGCGCTGCTCCGCGACGAGTACCCGTCGACCGATGAGGACCAAGCCGTTCACCTCGCGATCCCGTACCCTGTTGCGGCGCATGAGTTGAATCGCTGGCTGCCGCTGGTCAAGTGGTTCTTGGCCATTCCACACTACATCGTCTTGGTGTTCCTCTTCGTTGCGTCAGGGTTCTGCGTCATCGTCGCCTGGTTTGCGATCCTGTTCACGGGACGCTATCCGCGCCCGCTGTTCGACTTCGTCGTCGGGGCGTTGCGCTGGTCGCTGCGGGTGACTGCCTATGCGTTTCTGCTCACGACGGACCGCTATCCGCCGTTTCACGGCGCAGCGTGATTGCACGACGACCCGATCGGGATGAACGCGAGGTTTTTCAACGACGTGGCGCGGGTGCCCCCCGGTCGGGAGACGCATGATACCAAGGGTCTGTGGAGCGCGGGGCCGCGAAATCAGCAACCGATTGATTCGACGCGGGTGGTGCGCGTGTGGACGCGCATCACGCATGCGCCCCCATCGTCACGAGGACTCTGTTGCGCCCCTCGGCTTTCGCCCTGTAGAGCATCTCATCCGCGGCGTGAATCAGGGTCGCCCGCCTGATGACCGAACCGATCAGTGCGCTCTTTGACACGATCGATATCGATCGTGAGAGACGCGGCAGGTTCGTGGCTGCGTGCGCCGCAGTGCAACTCTCGCCCCATCGATTCCTCCATGTGGCGCCGGTTGAAGAGGTTCGTGAGCGGATCGCGGCGGGACTGATGGCGGCGTACTTCTCGCAGGTGAAGATTGGCCACCGCCAAGGAGATGCGCTTCCCCGCCGCGGTCGCTCGACGGGCGAGAGTCTCCGTCGTGTCGCTCGATCCAGTCTCTGGCGTGCCGCGAGGCCATTCCACTGCGCACCCGCGGCTCGCGTGACGACGGGAGCAGTGATGGGACACAAGTCAAGGAAACGACCGGGATCGGGTCGATCAAACAGCGCTCGCGGCATCGCGTGGCCGGTTGGCATCAAGACGCCGGTTCGGGCGCGGTTCCGCGGTTGTGTTCGACCCTGATAGCGCCGCCCCGAACGGACGTATGATAGTCTCCATGACAAATCGGCACACATCGAAGTCGCGCGGAGGGTCGCCGTGAACGTTGGAGTGCTGGGCAGCGGGGACGTGGGGAAGGCACTGGGGCAGGGCTTTCTCACTCTTGGGCATCGTGTCATGATGGGCTCGCGCGAACCGAACAGCGCGGGCGCCGTCGGGTGGGCCGAGTCCGCGGGATCTAATGCGTCCCACGGCACATTCGCGCAGGCGGCGCAGTTCGGAGACGTGGTGGTGCTCGCGACACTGGGCGTGGCTGCAGAGAACGCGATTCGGCTGGCCGGGCCGGACCAGTTCCGGGGCAAGCTGGTGTTGGACGCGACGAACCCCCTCGATTTCTCGAAAGGGATGCCGCCCCTGCTCGTTGGCGGGGTAGGGGATTCGGGCGGTGAACGGCATCAGCGGCTCTTACCGGACGCGCACGTGGTCAAGGCGTTCAACACCGTGGGGCACGGGTTGATGTTCCGTCCTCAACTTCCCGGTGGGCCGCCAGACATGTTCATCTGCGGCGACGATGCTGGCGCCAAGACGCGCGCCGCGGATCTCTGCAAGGACTTCGGGTGGAAGGTGATCGACGTCGGCAGAATCAGCGCCGCTCACTACCTCGAAGCGATGTGCTTGGTCTGGGTGCTCGCGAGCGTGAGCACGGGCAACTGGAATCAAGCGTTCAAGTTGCTTCGGGCCTAGCGTCCCAGGCGCGGCCGAAGGAATCACTCGAAAAACCGAGGACTTCCTGACGGTCGTGGCCGTGAGCGCCGCCCCAAGATCGGTGCTATCGTGACTCTCTGAGGTGCAGGCAGCGACCTCTGCCCGCGCGGCTAGAGGTTGTGGTCTCGGGGGCGACGCGATCACGCGGCAGGCTTGCGGAGCAGCGCGGCGCGGCTTCCACGCAGCAACGACCGACGATCCACGGAAAGGCCCGTGAGGGCAGCCGCGGTGATCTCCGCGGTGAACGCTGCGTCCCCCACGTGGCCAACGGGTTCGGCAAGAAAAAGAGACGCGCCAGGCTTCAACGCGCGGGCGACCTCAACGAAAAACGCGGCCGACGCAGGCATCTCATGCACCACGAAAAAGGCGAATACGAAATCGATCATTCCCTCCACGTCGCGGAGGCCCATCGAGGTTGGCTGAACGACACGCGCGTCGATGCGGTCGAGCAGTCCAACCTTCCGCGCACGATGCTGCAAGCCAGCTATCATTCGCGGCTCGATGTCTACAGCGATGACACGGCCGGCAGGGCCGACGAGGCGGGCCAGTTCGAGCGTAAAGAAACCCATGCCTGGACCGGGTTCGAGCACCGTTATGCCCGCGTGGACGTATGGGGTGCGGAGGCGCTCCGGGTCCTGCACGAGCCGCCGTGGAGGGCTTGCGAGAATGTAACCAACCCACATCCTCCGCAGGCCCGATGCCTCGCTCGTCCGGCGCGCGTTCGACGCCCAAAGGTTGCCGGTGCCGTTCGCGAGTTTCGACACCCTGATTGATGTGAGGGCATCCAGTAGGCCTGAGTAGATCGTCCCACCACTCGACAGGCGTGATGGGGACGGAGTTGAAGAGGTGGCCGTATCGGTTGATCGTGAGGCCCGCGTCGGCATGTCCCGCTTGCGCGGGTTACAGCTAAGGGTGAGCGATGGAGCGGGAAACGGGACTCGAACCCGCGGCCCGCTGCTTGGGAAGCAGATCGGATCGACCTTCGCGGGGACGGGGGATCAAACCGGGAGAATCCGTGTGGACCAAACCATCGGTCGGGTGGCGTGTCCATCCTTCGAACCTTGGATCGGCGTGGATGGTTGACCACGCGCGTAAGGGAAAACGCCGCGTGGGAAGAACTAAGACACCATGCCAGGGTGGCTTCGGCACCGAGTGGCGGTCGGGTTTTCTCCCATGAAGGGTGTCATCGTGGCCCGTGCGCAGGCGCTGGCGTGGCGTGTCCGCGACAGCCGCCTGTGCTGGGGAGACCTGGCGGATCTTGTCCGTCCCGTTGTGCAGCCCGGCCGACCTGCGGGAGATCCACTCGCCCGGCTCGGCGTTCGTGCCGACGAACTGGGGGCCGGCGACGGGACGATTCGGCTGGTTGGGGCGACTCGCTATCTCAACGACGCGCGCGTCGCGGTGACGCACAGCATCGATGATACGACGCCGGAGGTCCGCGTCTGTCTCGATGTGCTGGACACGTACGGTATCAAGGCGACGGTCTTCGTCAGTACCGGAGTTCCCGCCATCGCCCGGTTGTGGCCGCGGCTCCGAAGGGCTGCGCGGGACGGTCATGAAGTCGGCGCCCATTCCCGGCGGCATCCGTGTCGGACGCCCGAGACGCTCGCCTTCTGCTTCCGGGCGATGTCGCGCTATGAGCTCGATGGTTCGAGGAGAGATATCCTCGAGCATACCGATCAATCCCATGTGTGGACGTGGGCATACCCGTGTGGGAACTGCGCAGACCGGAGATTCGCGCAGCGAAAGGTGGCGCTCGCGGGATACTTGGTCGCCCGCGTTTACCCCGGAGAACGGCACGATCGGCACTTGGTCCCAGACCTCAAGACCTACGATGCGAATCCCTTTGCGGCCCGCTACACGCAGGCCGTGCAAAACGGGTACACTACAACCGACGGTGTCGCCGTCTCGGGACGCACCAACGTCAAGGCGTTGAACGAGAAGTTTGACGAGGTCTACGCAGCGGGCGGCATTTACAGTTTCATCTCACACCCACAGTGGATCGAGTACGGGCCCAACGGCTTTTACGAACGGCACCTCGCCCACGTGGGCGGGCGCGACGACGCGTGGTACGTGCCAATGGGGCCGTTGTACGCATACCGTGTGCTGCGCGCGCAAACGTCGGTCGTCAGCTTGACGGGCAAGGGGGCGCGCGCGCGCTTTGCCGTGGTGAACCGGCTCGATCCGCGAATCTACAATGGGAGCGTAACGCTCGAGTTTCACACGACGGCGTCTGTGTGCGTGATCGCGCGCGGAAGCGAGCTGCCGGAGCGGGCCCCGGCACCGGTGGACCGGTGGGACGGGGAGTACGTGCGCCGCACGGACGAGCGTCTATGGCTGACGATCCGACCGAACACGGTCGTGGAGTTTCGATGAGTGGGTCGATCGTTACGGTCGGACGGGACGCGACACGCCTGCGGGATTGCCGGGCACGACCGTCCTGGGCGGCACATCTCGTGTCAAGACGCTGCCGGTGCCGACGATGGCGCCTTCCCCGATTGTGACGTCGCACAGGATCACCACTCTGCTCCCGATGGACGCGCCGCACACCTGTGTATGTCGCCATTGTCCCTGCGTACGCGTCTGGACCCCAGCGCTCGCGTACGAAATCCCGAGTTCTCCGCGCTTCCACAAACTCAGGCGGTCCGGCGCCCGAAAGGGGGTCTTTTGACCGCGCGGAGGTGGGAGTAGAAGATCGCAGAATCGTCCTCCTCAACAGCCGCATACCCAAGAGGTGCCAAGATGGGGGCCGAATGGGATTGGGTATTTAGGTTGTTAACGTCTAAATCGTGCGCTAGGCTGTCCAGTGTGGACGAGGTGTTGACACTTTTGCGCTCCAAGCGAGCCCCGCAGCATAGGTTAGCCAGCCTTTCTGCCGGCGAAGAGCGTGGCCGGCGTTCGGCCTAGCAGGCGATATCCTTGATGCGGACGCTCCCGATTG
>DATGJN010000052.1 GCA_035295165.1 bacterium | reverse complement strand
GCCCAGTGGACGTCCTCGAAGACAAGCAACGACGGCTTACCTCGTGGGCGGGGAGAGTCGAGCAGCGAGCGAAACGCCAATCGCCTCTGGCGAGGCTCGCCGAACAGGCGCGCAATCCCCTCGTCAAGCGCGGCCGCGATCTCGACCACGGGACCGAAGGCGCCGGGCGTGGACAGCGGTTCACAGATGCCCCACGCGACCTTCGCGCTGTTGCGGGCGATCTCACAGAGTTTCCTGACCAGAGTCGTCTTCCCGACGCCCGCTTCACCGCCGATGAAGATCAGCGCCCCGCGCCTGTTCCTGGCGGCGTCGAGCCGCGCCGAGAGTTCTTGAAGGAAGACGCCACGCTCAAGGAATGCGGTCATTCGCCCGCCTCCGATGAAGCGCACTATTCGACGGCAACCTGGGGGTCGCCTGCGCGCAAGATAGGGCGAAATACCCATGACGAGGGGCACGGCTCCGTGTAAGCTACAGTGTGAGTTCGGCACATGAGAGGCCCCATGCCGAGATACCTTATCGAGCGAAGCCTGCCGTCAGGCATCACGGCCGAGGAGGTGGAGGACGCCGTCCGACGGGCGATCGCGGTCAACACTGCGCTGCCGGGGATCAGGTGGCTTCACAGCAACCTGGCAACCGACCGCAGTAAGTGCTTCTGCGAGTACGAGGCGCCCAGTGTTGACGCCGTCCGTGAGGCAGCCCGGTTGGCCGAGATCCCGTGTGACCACGTGACCGAGGTCGTAGAGATTCGCGAAGATAGCTACAAGCTTCCGTAGCTTTGACTTCAGGTTGCGGGTGCACCTAGAACGGAGGGGGTGATAAGGTGGCGTATGCCGTAGAAGGACGGCTCCTGGAAGCCTGCTCCTGCGGGGGACCATGCCCGTGTTGGGTCGGTGACGATCCTGATGGCGGAACGTGCGACGCGTTTCTGGCCTATCACTACGATCGGGGCCACATCAATGAGGTCGACGTCAGCGGGCTCACACTCGCGCTTGTCGCGCGGATTCCCGGCAATGTCCTCCAGGGAAACTGGAGGATCGCCGCGTTTGTAGACGGAGCGGCATCAACGCGACAGAAAGAGGCGATCCTCGCGGCACACACTGGGAAGCTGGGCGGCCCGCTAGCCGACCTCTCGAAACTTATCGGTGAGGTGGTCGGGGTGTACGATGCTCCGATCGAGTTCAACTTCACGCAGGGGAAGGGCACGATCCGGGTGGGGGAGGCGATAGCGGCCGAGATGCAGCCGTACGTCGATGCGCAGGGTCGACCAACCAAGCTGGTGGATACCGTGTTCAGCACCATTCCCGGGTCGCCCGCCTACGTGGGCAAGGCGGCAACGCATCGCGTGAACCTGCCAAAGCACGGGATGATGTGGGAGTTCAGCGGCCGGAACGCGGTGCTCGGCGAGTTCCGGTTCGAGGCGTAAGACACCGGCCAGACCGGGGAAGGCGGGCGGATATGATCAGTGCGCTGCGCACGCCGGAGGACACCCGCTGGTATCGCGTCGCAGCCGGCGCGCTCGTACTCTTCGCGTGGGTGGTGCTCGCGGCGTGGGGCGCCTCGCCGTTCGCGCCGCTGCTCAGCCATCGCGAGCTGGCCGAGGGAGGGCTCACCGCCTTCCGGTTGGCCGTGTTCGCGGCGGGCTGGCTGCTCATGACAATCGCGATGATGCTGCCCGGCAGCCTTCCCCTCGTCAATCTCTTCCGCGCGCTGATGGCCGGACGGGCCGACCGTGCGACCCTCACGCCGTACCTCCTGCTCGGCTACCTCTCGGTCTGGACGGCCTTTGGCATCGCCGCCTTTGCGGGCGACGCCGGCCTCCACGCCGGCGTGGAGCGGAACCCGGCCCTGGCGGCTCTGGACGGCTGGTTTGGCGTGCTGGTATTGGCCGCAGCCGGCGTGTACCAGGTGACGCCGCTCAAAGAGATGTGTTTGGAGAAGTGCCGGTCGCCGTACTCTTTTCTGGTAGAACACTGGCGCGGGCGGCGAGCGCGATACGACGCGGTGCGCCTCGGGATGCGGCACGGATTGTACTGTCTCGGCTGTTGCTGGACGCTCATGCTGGTGATGTTTGGGATCGGCGGCGTGAACCTCGGGTGGATGCTGGGGCTCGGGGCGGTGATGCTGCTGGAGCGGACATCACGCTGGGGCCGCCGGCTTACAGCGCCCGTGGGTCTTGCATTGATCGTGTGCGCGCTCGGCCTCGTCTATCGGGTTCCTTTCTTAGTCGCCGCGTTTGGAGGCGACTAACTCTACGATGATCGCTCCGACCACAGTCTGAGCCGTGGCAGATTGGTGACCTGTGACATCATGCTGGCACCGCAGGTGGAACGCGATGTTCATGCGCGCTCCGGCGACGACCAGCGACAAAATCGCGGATCCGGGCAAGTAAGGTAGAATGTGGGACGAAACAATTTCGGTCGAAGGGTGGGGAAGATGCCTCGATACCTGGTGGAACGGACGTTTCCGAACGGGTTGCAGATTCCCATGACTGAACAGGGTGCGCAGACGTGTTTGAACGTGTTCGGCAAGAACGGCGCGTTGGGCGTAACCTGGGTCCATTCGTACGTAAGCGAGGACAAGACCAAGACATACTGTATCTATGATGGCCCGAACCCGGACGCAATCCACCGCGCCGCGTTGGGAAATGGCCTACCAGTTGACCGCATCACTCAAGTGAGCGTCCTTGACCCGTACTTCTACAAGTAAGGATCAGCGCAGGGACAGCGGGAATAATAAAAGCCGCGAGTCGGACGTGTGGCGCGCGGTGTTGGGCTCCCGCGCCACAGACGCGGTCATCTTCTCCACACGGGATCCCGCTTGCCACGGGTGAGGCAGCGTACCTACTGGCGGCGCGCGTCTAGTCTCTGGTAGTTGAGGGACCGGATGACGTGATTCCCCGAGTGACTGCGAAAGTTGCCGGTTCGACGCGGTTGCGCAGGTGGAGCTTGGCCAGGATGTTCTCCAGATGGCGCTTGACCGTGCCCTGGCTGATGTTCAGGCGGATCGAGATCTCCTTGTTCGTCAGCCTGCGCGCGACCAAGGCAAGGATCTCCCGTTCTCGCGAGGTGAGCGTTGGGAGCGTCGCGCTGGGCACCGCGATCTGGCCCATGAACTCGTGCAAAATCCGCTCCGCGATGCCGCGGGAGATCCTCGCGTCGCCCCGCATCAGCGCGGTCAGATATTCAAGCCACAGCGCGGTCCGGCCTGAGACCCGAACCGGGGCTTTTGTGTGGCAGGAAGTTCGGGAAACAAACAGAAGTCCCACGCTAACTCCAAACACATGTATGGGCCGTCCCACCGACCTAGTGAAGGAGCGCTGTTGTGGCGGAAGATCTGATGGCGAAGGGCCCCACGATCGGAGAGCGGTTTCCGGACGTCGTCTTGCCCGACCAGCAAAACGTGCCCATCGATCTCCACCGGGCTCGCGACGGTCGACAGGCGCTCGTCGTTTTCTATCGCAGCGCTCGCTGGTGACCCTACTGCAAGACGCAGCTCGTGGAGCTGCAACGGATTGCGGGGAGCCTCGACGCGGCGGGTGTGGCGCTGTTTGCCGTCAGCTACGACTCCGTCGAGACCCTGGCCGCGTTCGGAGCGAAACACGGCATCACCTACCCGCTCCTCTCTGACTACGGTAGTCGTGTGATCCAACTCCTCGGCATGCTCGATGACGACCTGGACCGTCATCATGCCGAGTTTGGGCGGGGCGTGCGGGATGACCAGCGTGGCGTCGCCTATCCGGCGGTCTTTCTCCTTGATCGTAGCGGCACCGTACAACGGAAGCGGACCCATCGGAACTATCGTATCCGGGACACCGGGACGGGGCTGTTGGAGGCCATCTTCAGCATCCCCGCCCCCGCGCCTGTTCCGACCAGCGTCATTGACGGCGAGGCCGTCACGGTCCGCGGCTCCCTCGACTCGTCCACCTACCGACCCTATCAGCAAGTGCAACTGACCGTCGTGGTGTCCATTCGCGAAGGGTGGCACGTCTATACGACCCCGATTCCTGAAGGGTATGTCCCCTTAGGCATCGAGGTCATGCCGTTCGATGGTCTTGAGGTGGGACAATCAACGTGGCCGCCAGGTCGGCGGTTCAAGGTCGGCGGGATCGATGAGGAATTCTGCGTCCTCGATGGCACGGTGTATGCTCGCATCCCACTGACGCTATCGGTCGCGTCGGGTCGAGGCGACCTGAGCATCAGCACAACGGTCCAGTATCAGGCGTGCAGCGAGACCGCGTGTCTCACGCCCGCGACCGCCCGAGTGAACTTGCAGATCGGCGAGTCGCCATTTCCGGAGTAGTCGATCGGACAACGCTCCAATGGCACCACACAAGGCGTTCCTGGACCGTGCGCCGCGGGTCGGCACGACCGGCGTAGATCAGAGCAGACACAGGGGGCGATGAGATGGACACGGTGCATATCGCGCGCGTTCGAGTGTATCAAGAAAAGCGCCCTAACCGGCGCGCGTACATCGGCGATTTTCCAGAGCCGATCCGCTACGGTGTGAACACCGGAGTCAAAGCGTTCTATAAGATGGAACCGGAGGAGGAACTCCCCAGCACGCTGGACCATCTCGTGGGGGCCGCCGCCGGGTGACTCACTGGGACCCTTGCGGGCGCGCTGGAGGCGCGCGGGATACCAAGCTACCCCGATAAGCTCTGGACCGAAGCGGAAGGCACGATCGAAGCTCCGGACCGTGTTATGCGAGTGACACAAATTCAGGTGACCTACCACCTACGAGTCCCGTCGGGTAAACGCCCCGAGGCCGAACGCGCACTCGCGGTCTTCGAGCGAGGCTGCCCGGTGGCACAGACGCTCAAGGGATGCGTCGACATCCGACACTCGTGGGACATTGTTGAAGAGTGAGGTGCGCGAGAACCCCCCTATCGGTTCAAGACGTGGGTTTTCGAACGTTAGGAAGACCGTCCAGGTCGCGTGGTGGTTGGCGCACATGGCTAATGACACGATATGGAGCTCCCTGCAGAGGAGCTCGCCCCGTACGAGCACACCGGGTTCCCATGCGGGAGTTCGTCGTGCCGCCGGACATCCTCAACGAGTGCGCAGCCGCTCGGATTCTCCACCTGAGGAAGAAGAGGATCTGCGCGCACGTTCGGGCGGGCACCTCGTGAGGACAAGGGCGTGAGCCCGGCAAATCCCGCACCTGGGTGCGGCGCCCCTCGCTGGCCGTCCGGACGGAAGATCTCAAAACGTACAGAGACGTGATTGAGCACTCGGTTGTGGGGATGGGTCGCGACGACGTCGCCATTGCTGAAGTCGGCGAGATGCGGAAAGATGTGCTGGCGGTCAAGTTCTCCCGAGGCACGCACTCGGCCGTCGAGGAGATGCCGGTGGAGGCGCTGCGCGGCAGGGGACAGACGAATCAGGCGCTCGTCAAGGCGATTCGCGGTCTCAGCAAGGAAGTGTCCCGCGAGGCGATGGGCAAGGCGGTGTCCCATCTGATCTCAGCTCAATGCACCGAAGTCGGGAGCACGGTGTGTCCTTTCGGTCGCGGCTCCGTCTTTGTAGGCGAAAGCCTACGGCGGCAGGGCCTTGCAGAATAGAGCGTGGGAGGGCCACTATGGCATCAGATACGGTGACGAGTTCGGCACAGGGACACTACGATCAGCGGGTCGAGATCGACTTTCTCTACCTGGACCTCGGCACGTGCTCTCGCTGCCTCGGGAGTAACGAGAGCTTGCGGGAAGCCTTAGAGGCGGTTCGACCTGCTCTTGAGGCGACCGGGACGCAAGTAGAGGTCCGCAAGACGCTGGTTGAGTCGGCCCAGCAGGCGAAGGTCTTGCAGTTCGTCAGCTCGCCAACGATTCGGGGTTAACGGGCACGACATCGCGAGTGAGCTCAGGGAGAGCAACTGCGGCGAGCGCGGTGATCTCTGCGGGTGCGATGGCGAGACAAGGTGTCGCGTATGGGGTTACCGCGGGCAGGAGTACACGGAGGCACCCGTCGGGCTGATCGTGGAGGCCATCCTGGGCGAGCTCTATGGCGGCTCCCGACCGACAGCTCATGTTGCAGGCGTGGACGAGGATCTCTCCGAGAACTTGGTTCGGTTCTTCGCCGGGAAGGCCACAAAGAAGAGGGCCCTGGGAGCAACATGCTGCTCACCCGCCGAGCGGATGAGTTGCTGTGATCCCTCGGAAACGGTGGCATGCTGCGGGCAGACGAATTCGGGAAGTTGCGGCTGCCGGTGAGGCGGTGACTGGCGATGAAAGCGGCTACCAGGATACACTGGGACGAGCGTATTGAACGGTTGCGCGGCTTCATCAGCCGCCGCATCCATAATCCAGCCGATGCCGACGACGTGCTTCAAGAAGTGCTCCTGCGCATTCATCGCCATATCAGCACGCTCGAACACAACGAACGTATCGATGCTTGGGTCTCGTGCCACGGAGACAGGAGAGGGGCCCCGTCTAAGCGGCTCCCTGGATGGAGTTTAGGTGGTCGGCGGTTCAAATGCGCCCGGCCCGACTAAAAAGCCAACTTTAGGCCTTTTCCTTTCCTGACTATCTAACTCCGTGGCACCGAGTTCCATACGCGTGCCACGAGGACTTCCGACGGGCAGGTCTCCCAAGCGAGCGTTGGGCATAGCGCGCGATAGAGTAGGCGCCCCATGCACGATTGGGTCATCACAGACGGTGCGGGCTCGTGGCACAATGCCAGACGATCTGCGCTCGCCAGCGGACCGATCGCGAGACGTTACCCGTGCGCCAAAGAACCTCTGCATTCGTACTGTTTAATCTGCTTTGTCCTTATCCGAGATCGTCGGTGGACGCTTGGGACGGGACCCTAGCGCTCCCCGCCGCGAATTCGAGTAGCACGGCCACAAGACCGTCCCCTCCGTGGCCACGAGGTCCCGCGTAGCGGACAGGGTCGTGCGCCCTACGCTTTCGGCTGCGGCACGATGCGGAGGTAGGGTTTCAGCGTCTTCCAGCCCTGCGGGTACGCCTTACGCGCCTCGTCGTCGGAGACGGAGGGCAAGATGATCACGTCCTCGCCCCGCTTCCAGTTCACGGGCGTCGACACCTTGTGCTTCACTGTCAGCTGCAGCGAGTCGAGCACGCGCAAGACCTCGTCGAAGTTACGCCCGGTGCTCATGGGATAGACGATAATCAGCTTGACCTTCTTGTCCGGCCCGATGACGAACACGTTGCGGACCGTCTGATTGTCCGCGGGCGTGCGCCCCTCCGAGGTCCCCGCCGTACTCGCGGGAAGCATGCCGTACAGCTTCGAGATCCTCAGATCCGTGTCGCCGATCATCGGATAGTTCGGCGCGGCGCCCTGCGTCTCTTTGATGTCGTTCGCCCACTTCGCATGGCTGTCGACGGGATCGACGCTGAGCCCGATGATCTTGGTGTTGCGCCGATCGAACTCCGGCTTGAGCTTCGCCATGTACCCGAGCTCGGTGGTGCAGACCGGCGTGAAGTCCTTGGGATGTGAAAACAGGATCGCCCAGGAGTCGCCAACCCACTCATGAAAGCGGATGTGTCCTTCAGTCGTGTCTGCCTCGAAGTCCGGAGCTGTCTCCCCAAGCTGAAGCGTCATCTGGCACCTCCCCCTGTTGACCTTGCATGCGCGTACCGGGCGATATCCGGAATTTCCATTATCTGTGCCTGAGCACCTTCGTTGAAGGAGCCCATCTGACTCTTCGGGGATGAGTGTGCCGATGCCCCCCGAACATAGCACGCTGCGGGTCTGGCAAGAGATTCCGGGTCAGACCGGGGATCTTATCACGGTTGCCAACTCGTCTGACGAGCTGACACGGCTACGGAACGACTGCCCAACCGATCCGGGGTCGGTTGAAGTGTCACCCGGAAGCTGGAGAGAAGTGGACCCCACTTCTGCAAACCGTGCCGTGAGCGAGGCCTAGCATCCGCCCTCGGAGGAGTCCGAGGGATCCGCATGCGCGCGGTCGGAGAACCGGATCCGTAGCAGCGAACGATGCACCCAGCACAGGTCGTCGCGTGCGCATCGGGATGACAGACAGTCGGGCACGGCGACACCAACACGACTGGTGGGGTGGGGGAATGCCGCGCGACGTACGAGCGCCGCGAGCGCCGATAACTGCCCTGCGAGCGTTGACGCATGCAGGGACGAATCCCCGGGTGTCAACCAGCGCCCGCTGTGTTCTCACGGCGAAGACACAGTAGGCTGAGCATGTTCAACGAGAGCGCCGTGGAACCGGCTCACGCAATAGGCAGGCCCCCAAAGCACCACGCCGGGGGTCGCCAGTGACTCCGCGAAGACGTCAGTTGCCGTTTGGGTAGTCGTAGTCGGGCAGATCCGCTGCCGGAGTCGAGATCGTGTGCGCGATCGGCGAAGCCTGCACGCCTCCATGAGCACACGCCATCGATGTGCCGAGCGGCAGTATCGTCCCCAAGACCAGCGTCGCCAGAACCTGTCGCATCCTCGATCCCCCTTCTCCCTGCGCGACGTGAGCAACAAATGCGAAGGCACCTCGCGGTTCAACAGATCCTTACGCGGACTTCAACAGCGACACGAGTGGTTCTCCCTGCTCCGTCAAAGTGAACCTCATGCGGCTGACCGCGAACGCGAGTTGCCGCTCGGCCTCCTCGGGGGTCGGGGCCGTCCACTGCACATCGCACGGCATTCTGCCTGCTTCGTCGAAGGCCGTCGCACGCCACCGAAACCCTGTGGTGCCGTCCGCACACGGCTCGTCGTCGATCTGCTCGACGACTCGATAGCACCCCATGCGATACTCAGCGTGCCTGCGAGTCATGACCGTGCTCCCTTCCTCCCGGACTGCTTGCGTTCATCCTAGATGCGTCGAGGCAGTGCCGGTATCGGGCGATGGTCCGATTCGGCTCCATGAAAGTTGACAGAACATTCTGCGTAACCTCAGCGACGGAACAAGGCCGCGTCTTGATCGACGCGGGTCTCTTCATGTTTCAAGAACTAGGAACCGCCGGTGAGGGCGGTGAACCGCTGCCGACCTCCGCGCATCGGGAGGACACACGCAGGGAGGGATCTCGGTCTCGGAGGTCAATTGAGGAGTGACAGCGCGTCGGGCCGAGGGAGGTGAGGCTGGAGATGGGTGGTGTGGGAGCCGACGTCACGTTCCGTGCTGGCGCCAGCCGACAATCGCGCGGGGCGTTCAGTGGACGGCGATGCCCGGGGCGACCGCGTCCGGCCGGTGGTGAGCCGGTGCGGGCGACCTGGCGAGCGGCCGGGCATGCCCGCCGCGCGGACGAGGCCGGATGGTGAGTCGAATTGATGACGGGTCCGTGGTGACAGCAGCGAGGCGCGCGCGGCACACTCCGGCGAAGCGCAAACGGCGTGTGCCAGATCGGCAGGTGCTGCTTAGCGCTCCGAGCACCATTGCCGAACTCGTCGAGGCCGTCGCCGAACTGCTGGGCAGCCCGGTCACCGTAGAGGACCCCAACTTTCGGCTCGTGGCATATAGTCGTCAGGCAGGACCCGTGGACCGGGCGCGACGCGACACCATCTTCAACAAGGCGGTGCCGCTTGAGATCGCGCAGTGGCTCCAGCGGAGCGGGGCCATGAATCGAATCTATCGGAGCGTCCTGCCCGTCCGCGTACCAGCCTGTCCCCGATTGGGGCTCGCCCCGCGCACGGCGATCGCGATCCGGGCTGGCGACCGGATCCTGGGGCAGATTTGGATCATGGAGCAGCGGCGGCCGCCGGCGCCGGACGCGGTCCGTATTTTGTCCCAGGCCGCGACCACCGCCGCTGTGTTGCTGCTCCGTCAGGAGGCGGAGCAGACGGCGCACACCCGTCTCGTCGGGGAATTCCTCGTCGACCTGCTCGACGGCCAGGTGGTCAGCGAGACCGCGGCCCGACGCCGCGCGGACGCCCTCCAGATCGAACTGTTGAAACCGTTCGCCGTGCTGGTCGTTGACATCGACGAGTTCGAGACGCACATCGACGGCCAGGATGAAGCATGGGTGCAGGCGCTCAAGGCCGAACTGCTTGCCGCCATCCGCGCCATCGCGAGGCGATTCGGCGAGCGGTCGCTGGCTCTGCTGCGGAGCGATAGCGCCGTCGTCTTGTTCGGCGATCGGCCGGGGGCGCCCGAGACACCCGCGTTGCCTGACCGAGTACGCGCGCTCGCGGATGCGCTGCACGCTCACCTGCCTCAGCGGTTTCCGAGACTGTCGTTCTCGATTGGGGCGAGTCGGGTGCTGCACGAGCTCGATCACCTCCCGCAAGCGTATCGGCAGGCTACGGAAGCGGCGAGGATCTGCGGCGGATTCTTGGGGCGGCGGTTGCCGGTCAACTACGACGACCTCGGCATTTACCGCCTGTTACGCACGGTCCGAGATCACAACCTCGCTGAAGGCTATCGCGACCCGCACCTCGAGCGCTTCGAGTCGCATGACCGAGTGCGAGGCACGGAGCTGGTCGCGACCCTGGAGGCCTATCTGGACGCATTTGGGGACGTGACCGCGGTCGCGACAAAACTCGCGGTGCACCCGAATACGATTCGTTACCGTCTCCGTCAGATGCGCCAGGTCGGGGATCTGGACCTCGCAGACGCGAGCAAACGGTTGATCATCCATGTAGAGCTGAAGCTGCGGCATTTGACACCGTTGGGGCCATCGCCCGTGCTTCCGCGTTAGCTGATTCGACAACATTTGCGCCCCAGGTTGTGCGCGGCGCCAAAGGGACCTGTCACGGCCGACAGGAATTTGCGTAGAACCCGACGAGGGCGGCGTGGCCGCCCCGGGCAGATCGGGGCGGGCGCGTGCCGGTTGCGCGCGCCGCACACTCGTGTGGCACTGCGTATCCGACGCCCGCGTTGCGGACGTGGAGGGGTGAATGGGGACGACCGATGCTGGGCGCGTGCACGGCGAAGCGATCGTCATCGACGGCACGTGTCCCCTTGCGAATCGCGAGGAGTTCCTCGACGAATGGATCCGGGGAGGGGCGACGGCGATCGCTCCCTCGCTCGAGGCATCGACCGGAGTCGACGGCGCGATGCGCAGTATTGCGCGCTGGCTCACGCGGATCGCTGCCCACCCCGACAAGCTCTTGCACGTAACCCGTGCCGCCGACGTGAACGCCGCGAAGGCGCAGGGCCGGCTCGGCATCATTTTCCACTTCCAAGGCACCGAGCCGCTGGCGGACGATCTCGACCTGCTCACCGCCTACGCGCGGCTCGGGGTGCGGGTGGTGCAGCTGACGTACAATCGCAAGAATCGCGTTGGAGACGGATGCGAGGAGCGGACCGACGCGGGGCTCTCGCGGTTCGGCGTGCGCGTGATTCAGGAGATGAATCGCCTGGGACTCATCGTCGATCTCGCCCATACAGGCTACCGCACGACGATGGAAGCGATGGAGACGTCGAGTGCACCGCCGATCTTCAGTCACGCCAACTGCCGGGCGGTCTGTGATTCGCCCCGCAATCTGCGGGACGATCAAATTCGCGCGGTTGCCGCGCGCGGCGGGATGATCGGCATGGTCGGGTTCCCCGCGTTTGTGGCGTCGGTGCCGAGACCAACGCTTGACCACTTCATCGCCCACATCGAGCACATCGCCGCACTGGTGGGAACCGAGGCGATCGGGTTGGGCCTGGACTACTACGAAGGGATGGCGGGTGTGATCCCCGCGTCCGAGGCGGCCGCGCAGTACCAGCGGTTGTTAGCGACCGGCGTGTGGACCTCCGAGGCGTACCCGCCGCCGCCCTGGTACTACCCAGAAGGGCTCGAACGCCCCTCGGGTTTTCCCCGCCTGACGGATGGACTGCTCCGTCGCGGATTCAGCATCGAGGACGTCCACAAGATCTTGGGCGGAAACTTCCTTCGGGTGTTCCGCCAGGTTTGCGGGTGAGTCGCGTTGTCGTAGTCGGGGCGGGGGTCATTGGGCTCTGGTGCGCCCTTGAGCTTCGCGGCCGTGGCGCCGACGTCGTCGTGCTGGACAAGGGACGGCCGGGCGCCGGCTGTTCCGCCGGCAACGCCGGGTGGATCGTCCCGTCGCTGTCGGGACCTTTGCCCGCCCCGGGGCTTCGGGGCCGCTTGCTGCGCTGGGCCGTGATGCGGGCCGGTCCGGTCTACGTCGCGCCGCGGGCGGATCCGGAACTGCTGCAGTGGGTGTGGAGGTTTTGGGGCCGATGCAACGCGACCGACTACGCCCGCGGATTCGAGGCGATCGTGCGGTTCCACGAAGAGTCGCGGTCCCTGTACGACGTTGCGGCACAACAAGGACTCGAGTTCGAGCTGCATCGCACCGGCCTGCTCTTCTTGTTCCTCGGCCGGTCGGAACAACACCACATCCGACGGGACCTTGCGCGCCTCGCTGCGCGCGGATACGAAGTTGCCGAGGAGCTGGACGCGCGGGCGGTGCAGGCGCTGGAGCCAGCCGTCGGGCGGGGGGTGGTGGGCGGAATTCTTGCCAAAGGCGATTGGCACGTCCGCCCGGAGAGCCTCACCGCGGCGCTGGCCGAACGCCTGCGGATCCTTGGGGTCCCCGTCAGGACCGACGTCGATGTCCAGGGTTTTGACGTGGCCGGCGGTCGGGTGATGGCCTGTCGGACGTGCGCAGGGCGCGTCGCGTTCGACCAGTGCGTGATCGCCGCGGGTGCGTGGTCGGGTCCGCTGCTCCGGCAGGTCGGATATCGCCTGCCTGTCCAAGCGGGCAAAGGCTATAGCGTGACGGTGACGCCGCCACCATTTCGCGTGCATCGGCCGCTCTACCTCGCCGAAGCCAAGGTCGCCTGCTCGCCGTTTCGCGGGGCCATCCGCATGGCGGGGACCATGGAGTTCTCGGGTTTGAACGTTCGGCTGGACCGCCGTCGCGTCGCGGCGATGGACCGTGCCGTGGCGCGCTTTCTCCCCGGTTGGCGGTCGCGAGACGCGGGGCAGGAGTGGGTCGGCATGCGCGCCGTGACGCCGGACGGGCTTCCCGTGATCGGGCAGGTTCCTGGTTTTGACAATCTCTACGTCGCGACCGGACATGCCATGCTTGGGGTCAGTTTGGCACCGGCCACCGCCCGCGGCGTCGGGCGCCTGCTTGCGGGCGAACGGCCGGCTCTGCTCGCGCCGTTCGACCCGGCGCGGTTTGCGGGGCGAACCGCCGGCGCCCGGGGTCCGGGATCACAGGCGTCCCGCGGGGAACTCGCCGGTCCCTAGGATGTCCAGTGTGGACGAGGTGTTGACACTTTTGCGCTCCAAGCGAGCCCCGCAGCATAGGTTAGCCAGCCTTTCTGCCGGCGAAGAGCGTGGCCGGCGTTCGGCCTAGCAGGCGATATCCTTGATGCGGACGCTCCCGATTG
>DATGJN010000051.1 GCA_035295165.1 bacterium | reverse complement strand
ACCGGACTTGCCGCCTGAGTTGCCGCTACCGGACTTGCCGCCTGAGTTGCCGCTACCGGACTTGCCGCCCGAGTTGCCGCTACCGGACTTGCCACCCGAGTTGCCGCCCTGGTTACCGCTACCGGACTTGCCACCGGAGTTGCCGCCCTGGTTACCGCTACCGGACTTGCCACCCGAGTTGCCGCTACCGGACTTGCCGCCTGAGTTGCCGCCGCCATTGCCGCCCTGGTTACCGCTACCGCTGTTACCGCCACCGCTGCTACCCTGACCACCGCTACCGGACTTGTCGCCGGAGTTGCCGCCACCGCTGTTACCCTGACCACCGCTGCCGGACTTGCCACCACTGTTCCCGCTTTGGTTGTCGTTCCCCGACTTACCGCCGGTGTTGCCGCCCTGGTTGATGCTGCCTGAGTTGCCGCCAGTACCGGTGCTCTGGGTGCCACCGCTCGAGCTACTTGCGCCCGAGGCGTTCTCGGCACCATTGGCGTTCCCGTTGTTCCCGCCTGATATGCTGGGGGTATTCTCGCCGCGCTGAGTGTTCCACCCGTCCGGGGAACCGATTGCCGATTCGTGCCCACCACTGTTGTCGATGGCGGATCCAGATTGGTTCCCGTCCGGAACCCCGAAGTTGCCGGGGGTTGCCCCGCTGGAAACGGGTTCCGCGGCAGCGTTGCTCGCTAGCCCGAATCCCAAGAGTGCGCAACTCACTGCGAAGACCACAGCCATCCTGACCATAGTGCGTCACGTCCCCTTTCTAGTGATGGAGGCGTGACAAACAGAGAAGCCGGGACGTTTGTCAACGCCTCCGGCTTCGGTAGCCCCGCTGACCCCTGTTCGAGGTCCGGTGGCTTTGCGTCCCTGGGTTGCCCCAGGTTTGCCTTTATCGGCCAGGATGTAGTTATGTGGCTATAAGCTATACTTCGTTCTGCCCTCCTCGAATCGATCGTTCTGGAGACTCGTCCGATGGATAGTCGCCAGCGCTCAGTAGATACCCAGATTTGAACCGCTTGAGGACATCTAAAAGAGACAGGTTGCGGTCCCGACGGGTGGGCGCCCCTGGCCGATTTTCGGGTAGGTGGGATTGGATCGAAGCCTGTTTGCGAGTGTTGGCCCGGTTCGGAAGGTCGGCGAGTCTCCCGCGCCTCGACAACGGACCCGCCCACCCCTATTATGAGGGAGGACCCGACCACCCGCGGCTGCGAGAGGGCCGCATCGAGGGGTTGTGCGGATGAGAATCGTGATGGCGAAACATATGGGATTCTGCGGAGGTGTCCGTCGGGCAGTGGACATCGCCCAACAAACCGCCACCGCGGCCGACGCACCCGTTAGCACGCTCGGGCCGCTGATTCATAACCCGCAGGTCGTCCAACGGCTCCAGGAGGCCGGCGTGCGCGTCGTTGATCGGACCGAAGACCTGGCTGGGGACACGTTTGTGGTCTCTGCGTACGGAGTGGAACACGCTGTGCTCGACGAAGCACGGGCGAGAGGGATGAAGATCGTGGACGCGACCTGCCCGGTCGTCATCCGTGCCCACTCCCTAGCCGAGAAGCTCGCCGGGGAGGGGTATCAAATCATCTGCCTCGGTGACCACGGCCACCCCGAAATGGTGACACTGAAGGAGATGTTGGGCGACCGCGTCACAATCGTGCACACACGTGAGGAGGCCGCCCAGGTCAAAGTCACCCAAAAAGTCGGCGTGGTGACCCAGACGACGCAGTCGATGGAGAATCTCCGGCTGATCGTCGGCGATCTTGCGCTTCGCGTAAAGGAACTCAAGGTGCTCAATACGCTGTGTCCCGCGATCACGGTACGGCAGGAAGAAACCGACGCGATCGTCGATGAAGTCGACGCACTCCTTGTCGTCGGCGGCCGCGGCAGTTCCAACACCACCAGGCTGGCGGAGATCGGCCGCGCCCGCGGGCTGCCGACGTATCATGTTGAGACCGCCGTGGAGATCAAGACGGAGTGGTTCGCCGGGATCGACGCGGTCGGCGTCGTCTCTGGCGCCAGCACGCCCGAGTGGATCATCCGGGACGTGATGCACCGGCTCGACTCGCTGGGGGGCACCGGGTCGTCGGAGGCGCATTGACCCCGCGAAGGCGCGACATCCGGCCGCCGCTCGGGGTCCGTTGATGGCCGCGACCGCCGGTCCGACCGTCGCGATCGTGGGCCGGCCCAACGCGGGAAAGTCGGCGCTGTTCAATCGGTTGCTGACCCGTCGCTTGGCGATCGTCGAGGGGACGCCTGGGGTGACGCGGGACCGTGTGTCGGCGCCGTGTGAGTGGGCGGGGCATCGGTTCACCCTCGTGGACACGGGAGGGCTGGTGTCCGGCGCTGCCAAGCACCTTGGGGCCGCAGTTCGCCGGCAGACCGACCGTGCGATCGTCGAAGCCGATCTTGTGTTGTTCCTCGTGGATGCGTCGGCCGGCTTGACCTCCGAAGACGAACAGATCGCGCAGTTGCTGCGGGAGAGCGGCCGCCCGGTGCTGGTGGTGGCCAACAAGGTCGACGTTCGGTCGGCCGATGTTGGCGCCTACGAATTCCACGCGCTTGGGCTAGGCGACCCCATGCCCGTGTCCGCGACCCATGGACTCGGCATCGGAGATCTACTGGACGCGATCGTTGCGCGTTTTCCGGCCGGCCCCAACACCGAGGCGCCTGAGACATCCGTCCTCCGACCTCGCGGGGAGGCCGCCGAGCGCGCGCCCGAGGAAGGGGGCCCCGTGCGCGTCGCGCTGTTGGGTCGTCCCAACGTGGGCAAGTCGTCGCTCGTCAACGCACTGCTCGGCGAAGAGCGCGTGATCGTGATGGCCGAGCCCGGCACGACCCGCGACGCGGTTGACACCGCGCTGACCTACGACGGGCGGCCGGTTGTGTTGATCGACACCGCGGGCCTCAGGCGCCGCAGCCGCGTGACAGAGCCGATCGAATTCTACAGCACGCGCCGGTCCTATGACGCCCTCGTGCGGGCGGACGTCGTCGTCCTCGTCGTGGACGCTGCGGTGGGGATCACCGAGCAGGATCAGCGCATCGCGCGAGACGCCTACGATGCGGGACGTGCCGTGGTGGTCTCGGTGAACAAGTGGGATCTGTTGGAGGGGTACACGCCTGCGGACGTCGATCGCGTCGCCCAACAGCGGCTGCGTTTTCTCGGCGGGGTGGCCGTGTGCCCCACGTCGGCGACGCGCGGCGAGGGTGTCGATGCGCTGATGCGGGCGGTGTTTGCCGCCGCGGACGCGCGCGGAACCCGCATCGCGACGGGACCGCTCAACAAACTGATCGGGCAGGCCGTCGCGGCGACGCCCCCGGCCTCGGACCCGGCGGGCCGGCGCCTGCATATCTACTACGCGACACAGCCGGAGACCCACCCACCGCACGTGGTGCTGTTTGTGAACGATCCGAGCCGCTGGACCGAAGAGTACCGGCGGTACCTGGAGCGGCGTCTGCGTGCGGCCTTTAACCTGCGCGGCACGCCGGTGCGATGGTCGCTGAGGGGCAGGAGAGCCACGCCGTCCACGCGAAGCCTCGAACTACCCGAATGAATGGCGAGGCGCTCGGCGTTATCGCGCTCAGCTACCTGATCGGCTCGGTTCCGACCGGGCTGGTGCTGGTGCGTGTGCTCAAGGGCGAGGACATTCGGAACTACGGGAGCGGCAACATCGGTACCGTGAACGTGTTCCGGGTGGCAGGAACACCGATCGCGATCGCGGTGCTGGCGGTGGATGTGCTCAAGGGGCTCGTGCCGGTGCTGCTCGCGGTCCGCTTCGGCACCGGACCGTGGACCGCGATCGCGTGCGGACTCGCCGCGATCGTTGGCCACAACTGGTCGGTGTTCCTCGGGTTTCGCGGCGGCAAGGGCATCGCGACGTCATTCGGTGTGCTCGTCGGTCTTTCGCCGGTCGCCGCGCTCGCCGCCGCGGCTGTGTGGATTGTCGTCGTCGCGATCACACGCTACTCGTCCCTGGGGTCTCTCCTGGGCGCGCTGTCGGTCCCCTTCGTGCTGTGGCGTCTCCGCGGGCCGGAGGCCTACATCGCGTTCGGAGTCATCGCCGCCGCGTTCGCGATCTACCGTCACCGGAGCAACATCCAGCGGCTCGTGGCGGGCACGGAGTTGCGAATCAGCGACCGAGGAACCCCCAAGTCATAGCATGCACGTTCTCTGCTACGGTGCCGGCGCGGTCGGCTCACTGATCGGGGGTCGTCTGTCCCGCAGCGGCACGGCGCAGGTCACGCTGCTGGCGCGCCGAGCGCACGTCGCCGCGGTCCGCACGTGGGGTCTTCACTTGGAGACGCCCGAGGGCGTGATGCGGTGCAAGCGTCTGGATTCGATCACCTCGTTGGACGACCTGCGCGAACTGCCCGACATTATCGTACTCACTGTCAAGGCGTATCAGACCGCTGACGCGCTAACCGTCTTGGCGCCGCTCCTGCAGCGTGGCGCGCGCGTGGTGACTCTGCAGAACGGTTTGGGGAACGAGGAGGCGATCGCCGCGGCGGTCGGGGCCGCCCGCACCGTGTCCGGCGCGGTCACGCTCAGCGTGAGCCTGTTGCGACCCGGTGTCGTGCGGCAAAACACCGCAGACGGCGGTGTCGCCCTGGCACCCGTGGGCGATGGAGCGGCGCCGGCCGATTTCGCGGGGGCGCTCCAGCAGGCGGGGTTCCAGGTGCAGACGTTCCCGGAGTACCGGGCGATGAAGTGGAGCAAGCTGCTCCTCAATCTCCTGGGGAATGCCGCGTCCGCGATCCTGGACGTTACGCCGTCGGAGATCGCCCGAAGCCCACGCCTGTTTGCGCTCGAGCGCGACGCCTTCCGAGAGGCGGTGCGCGTCATGCAACGGTTGGGTCTGCAACCGGCCGCGCTCCCGGGCTATCCTGTGCCAGCCCTTGTCCGGGTCATGGGCATGCCCGCCTGGGTCGCCCGTCGCATCGTGGGGCCGAAGCTCGGCGGCGGCCGCGGTGCGAAAATGCCGTCGCTGTGGGAGGATCTGGACCGCGGGCGAGAGCGTAGCGAAGTGGAGGTATTGAATGGCGCCGTGGCGCGCGAGGGTGCGGCCCTCGGGATCCCGACGCCGGTCAACACACTCCTGACGGAGGTGCTCGTGGCACTTGCCGCCGGTCGTCGGGCCCGGGAGGATTTCCGCGGGAACCCCGAGGCGCTGCTTGCGCTTCTCAGGGCCACTGCAGCAATGTAGGCGCCGTGGGCGCGCCGTCTTCGAGCATGTTCCTAGCGGGTACGGGTGGTCTTTGCTATAATGAGCCGTACCGCCGTCGGGCCGTAGCGCAGCTTGGTAGCGCACCTGAATGGGGTTCAGGTGGTCGGCGGTTCAAATCCGCCCGGCCCGACCAGCCAGTCCTACCAAGGGTTTCCACGCGAGAGGAGGTACCGGAGCGGGCAAAAAATCAGGTGATCACCCCGCAGGACCGCTTTGCTGAGGCGCCCACTCTTCCCGATTCATCCTCGGCCACCACGACAGGCGCGTTCGGGCGCGCCGGGGCCGACATGCTCCCAGAGAACCTCGATCTTCAGGCCGCGATCGACGCGTTCATCCTGAGCCGCCAGATCCGAGGTTGTACCGCCGCGACGGTCCGCAACTACCGCGATGACCTCGGGTTGTTCGCCCGGTTCGTCGGGCTGGATCGCCTGCTACGGGAGATCTCGCTTCTCGACTGCCAGCGGTACCTTGCCAATCTCCGGGAGCGTATGAACGGGACGTCCGTTCACCACTATGCCGCTGGGGTCCACGTGTTCTTCCGGTGGGCGGTCGCCAGCGAACTGATCCCGAAAGACCCGATGGCCACGATCCGCACGATCCTGCCAGAAACCCTGCCCAAAGCCCCTCCAGCCGAGCAGGTCGCCAAGTTGCTCGCGGCCTGCGGGACGGGTTGGTACGGAACCCGGAACCGGGCACTCGTCATGCTGCTCGGGGACAGCGGCCTGCGGCGGGCGGAGGCGATTCGTCTCCGGATCGAGGACGTGGACTTCCAGCACCGGATGGTGTTCGTCCGGTTGGGAAAGAACCAAGAGGACAAGACGGGGCATTTCGGCGGGGAGACCACGTCGGCGCTTCGGCGGTGGCTCAACGTCCGGGCCGGAGCGCACGCCGAGGACTCGCTGTTCGTGTCGAAGGGGGGAGATCAGCTCACCCTGTCGTACGCAACGTGCCTCCTGGCCCGCTTGAGCCGACGGGCAGGGTTGGCCAGGACGATCACGCCGCACCGTTTGCGGCACCACGCGGGGACCACGGTGCTGGTCGCAACCGGAGATCTGGAGCTCGTCAGATCGCTGTTGAACCACCGAACATTAATGATGGCGACGCGGTATGCTCGGCTGACCCGGGTGGACATCCGCCGAAAATTTGAGCGAGCGTCACCGATGGACTTGCTCAAGCACGGACGATGATACCGCGTGTCCATCAGACCGCGTGTCTCCCGGGGAGACTCGCGCCGACCGAACAACGGCACAAGCATGCACCGTGATGCCAAAGGGCGACTGCTCCACCACAGTCACGTGATCATCATCCATGGTACGCGCGCTTGACCAGCACCGACCTTGAGGACGCATGGGGAGGCGCGTACCGCGGCTGGGCTACAACCGAGGGCACGCCCTGGCGACCATGGTCCGTCCGCCTGAAATTCTAACGGTTGTTGCATTGTTTTTCCGTGCGGATCAGATAGGATGGGAGTACGACCAATCCAGAGAACGGCGGTCGTTCATCCAGGCTGATCAACTGGGTGCCGCGGTGGGGCACGACGGGGTACGCCGATCGTCCGGCCGTCCCCTCGTCCAAGACAGGTCGGTGTTTTCGGTGCCGGAGCGACGCTGGACAATCGAACGGAGACCGGCAAGCCCCGACACCGCGGTCGCTTTCTCCGACCTGTACGTTGCCGCCCGGCGTCAACGGGTCGACCAGCCGTACGTACTCTGGACGGCCCTCAAAGCGCACATTGGGCACGTCGAGCGGATTACCCGCGGAGGTCTCGCGGTGGCCGGGGCCGTGCTGGGTTGGAACCGCCACAAGATCCGGCGCATCGTCCGTGCCGGAGCGTGGGTGTGCTGGTCGCCGTCTCCCGGGGCACTGTGGTTGTACTCGCCGGCTCGCGTTGCCCTGGCGCTCGCGGTCCCGCACGCCGGGGTAGGGGTGGCAATCCCGTTCGACTGGATCGCTGGGCCGACGATGCAGGTGCGCGCGAAACTGCTCGCCGCGGCGGTGACGGCCAACCGGCGAGACCGTCCGACCTCGACGGCCTCCATCGCGCAGATGGCGCTCATCGGGCGCTCCACCGTCCGAAAGCACCTCCGGATCTCTGGCGCGCACCGGTACGGCAACTGCACAGCGTTGATGATCTGCAAAACGCCCCAGGACCACCGGGATGCGTACGAGGCTGCGGTTGGCCAGAGTCCGTTCCGCATCCGACACCCGGGGCCCACGAAACTGCTCGTGCGGCTGCTCCCAAACACCATCGCGATTCCGATCGCTCGCATCTCACGGACTCGTCAACGGCGGGCCAACAAACGGCAACGGCAGCGCCCGTGGACGAACATCCTCCGAATCATGGGGCGGAGGCCCCGTTTCTTCCGCACCATCGGCAACGGCAGCGGCGACGCTCAGCGGACACTGTACCTTCCTCTCGGGGCGGACCCGGTCTGCCGACCGGATGGGACAGATCCACGGAGACGCTGGCATGTCGCTGGATGACCGTTCATGTGCGCAAAACCGAGCACCACTCTTTTGGGGTTGTCTCCCGAGCATTGCCCATCAGGAACCCGGGAATACGAACCGATCGTTCCGTTTCCGTTCCACGGGAGGTTTTGGAGGGAGGGCGACTGGGAGAGGGCGCCCGACCGATCCCTGCTCTCTGCGCTTTGGGGTGGGGAGCGGGAGGGGAGGGGAACGCAACTTCATGTTGCGGCCGTTGCGGGTCCGATGACTGTCTCCCGGGGAGACGCGGGGTCCGATCTCGTCACCACGGTATACGATGACCGTGGAGGTGACCGGTTGGAAGACGACACGTGGGCCTGCCCTCGCTGCGGCCGTGGTTGGGATCTGGTGGAGTGGATGGCGGCGAACGCCACGCTGTCCGAGGACGAACGGAGCGAAAAACGAGTGCGGCTCACCCACCTCGGCCGCTGGTCGTGTCCCCGGTGCGGTGATTCCTCGAGGACCGAGCAGGAGGCCAACACACTTGCGCGAGTCCGGTTCGGAAGGATTGACTTGTCCCCCGGGCGGGGGCCGTGACGGCGTCGTGGATCGGTGTCCGGGGAGACGGTGCGTCTGATGAGTTCGCTCGAGTGCTCGAGGCGGCACGCCTCCCGGGCAGTGCAGGTGTATCCGCTGCTCTCCGATAAGATGCGCCGGGCGATGAGTCTGCGGTCGTCTGTCGCCGATGGAGGAGCTGCTACAAGAACAGTTCCGGCAAACGGACCCGCGCCAGCCGAGCAATGACAGAAGAGACCATCATGAGTCCAGAAGGAACAAAGTTTGGCAACGGGCTTGGTCTTCAGGAATCGGCACGTCAATGGAAGGCGACGGCTTTCTTAACATTCGATGCTCGTTCGCGCTTCATTTTTGTCTTGCCATCCCAGCGTGCGCACAAAAGGTAATTCGCGGGGTTGCTCAAGCCTGGGGCGCGGTGTTTGGGCTCCCGCGCCCCAGAAGCCAAAATACGTTAGTAGCGCAGACAAAAAGGGTCATCGGACAGCAACGCCCGAGAGTACAGAACAGCACAGCGCCGCGCGCCTAAGCGTAGCACCCTCACACGCCGCCGTCCCAGAGCTTGCTTCGGCCAGCCGCGTATCACTTCCTGATGTCGTACAGAAACATTTCGGCCGTGTACCAATTTGGAAGCGGCGGCCGGCCCTCGAGTGGGTCCACCCACACCATCCGCTCGGACGCGGGCGATAGTGTCGCCAACGGCGCGAGTATTGTCGGGAGCGCACGGACCGGCCCCAGCACTTCAGTAAGGGTCGCTAGCGCGTCCAGCGCCCCAATCAGGTTGACTAACGCTGTCCCCCGGAGTTGGTCAGGGTTCGGGGCCGTGCGAGTGAGTGCGCGTTGGAGCGCTCTGGCGAACCCACACCAGCTTTTCTCCCCGGGTGGCACGGTCACACCTGGTGACACTTCGAGATGCGGGAATCCGCACTTGTCGGCCAGCGCCTTGAGGTATGCAATGGCAGGCAGAGGTTCGCTCGCAGCGTAGCCGGCAAGCCCGAGGCGGGGGTTCAACCGTTTGATCACCGACCGGAGATCGTCCGCGCGCAGCGATGTACAGGCGTGCACCGACTTATCCGACGCTCGGGCGCGAATCACGTGCGCACCGCCGCTGCGAGGATCCTGCGCTCACCGCCACAGCTCGAGCATGGGGAAGCGTTGGCCGTAGCCTCGATCGTCAGCTTGTTGCATGACTGACAGTAGAACCGGAACCGGGAGCCCGTGGTCGAGGCGGCATCGGGGACGTGGTCCACGTCCGCCGGGTCGTGACCATCATGGCTCCGTGCCGCGTCATAGCCGTCAGCCTGCCCAGCCTCGCCGTTTCCAGAACAAGATGAACGTGGGAGTGGACCGTCGGCACCGACGGTACCGTCGGCACCCGCGAATAGTGCTAGGGGTTCCGCGACGTCGGTTGTGGCGTCGGTCGCCTCTTCCCGCACCCGACCGTCGTCGGTACCGTCGGTGCTAGAAGGGCTGATTTCATTGGGGGCGCCGTCGGTAGCGACGGTGCCGTCGGTTGTTCCCCCCGTTTTTCGGGCCGTGACGATTCGATCTTTCCCCCGGCTGAAGGTGATCTCAATCCCGGTCACCCGCAAGTTGGGGGCGACTCGATCCAGAGCACCCCGGAGGGCACGTGGCGACTTTGGCCACCCCTTGAGCCTGGCCACATCCTCCGGCACGCGCTTGTTGAGCTCGCTCAGAAGGTCCGTCGCTCGACCCGTCCACTCACCGCTCACCTGTTGATCGAGAAGCTGCTGGAGGTGCGGAACGATGTGGGACGATTCCAGCACCAGTTCGTTCGCGGCCACCCGATTGTCGGTGTATGCCCGGAGGAAGGTCCCCGCTGACCACCCCAACTCGGGTTCCGCCGCCACGGCCCACCGGGCGAAGTCCGCCATCCGAGGGAGCGTGGCGAGCTGAACCTGGTTGTGTCGAGCAAGCGCGCCTACGACGGCATCTAGCAGGCCGCCCAGTATACTCGGACGCGCCGCCTCGAAATCTTGCCAGAAATCCGCTTCGGGCCGTCGCCGGTTGTCCGGAATCGGCGGGAGCCGCAGGATGATCGAGCGATCAAGGAGATCACCCCGAGTAGCCAGTTCTTCAATGCCGTCGATGATGACCGGGCGCATGGCATCAAACAGGATTTCGTCCTCGTCAGTGTAGAGCTGCCGCGTGCCGAAGCCGCCACCCGTCGAAAGGCGGCAGATCGCGTCGGAGAGCCAGGGGACGAGGTGCGAGAGGTTGTCGTAAGCAAGCATCCACCCATGTTTCGCCGCGATCATCAGATCGCGCGCCTCCTTCGGTTCAGACCGAAGCGGGACCGTGCTAGGATCCACCAATGCGCGCAGCACGCGGGCCGTCGTGCTCTTCGCCGATCCCTGCTCCCCATGGAGGACCAGGACGGGGTACGGTCCCCGTGCGCTGAGGGCGGCTACGAGCCAGGAGGCGAGTAAGACCCAGTCCGCATCGGTGGGGGTGTTCACGAATGGTCGGAGGGCATCGAGCTTCCCTCCCGGAGCCGGGATGGGGAGCGCCGCCATCCCCGACGCCCGCCGGAACCTCACCGGATGGGGGACGATCCACCATCCGGTCGGAGTGATCTCGATAGCACGCCATTCGGGGTCGCCCAGGTCGAGGTAGAGATTCGCCCCGCGTTTACCGATGCGCGTGAACACGGGATGTTCGGGGCCGTCGAAGAGCGCCTGCCCTTCCAGCACGCGGAGAAAATCTTCGACCGCCTGCGCGCTTGGCGCTTTCCCCTGGCTCGTGTAGAACTTGTGCGACAGCCAGGAACGGAACCCAAGCGACCGCACTGGCCAAGTTTCACGATGCCCGCCGGTCGCCAGCGTCACATACGCGCGCCGATCGGGCTCGTGGAAGAGCTCCGCTCCATGCGCTTGCGCCTCCCGAACCACCCCGGCCAATAGTTCACCCTGCGAACGTTTGCGTTTAGAAGAGGCAGAGGCCGCACCGTCGTGACCGTCGCTGCGCGCGTTCGAGCGATGACCGTAGCGCGGTCCCTCGCCCTTCACGCTCGCGGGGACCGGCGGCATTCCGGCCTGCGCCCGGGCAAGGAGATCGCGCGTCGCCGCCGCACCGTGTAGCCGCACGTGGTCGGCGGCATCTTCCGTCGGCTCCGCGTCCTGCCAATGAATCCAGCGCACCGACGAGGCGATTCCGTCGGCAAGCACGCGAGCAACGCTCCGCATGAGGGCCGCGCCCACCGAGTCGGCGTCCCACCACAGGATGACGTGCCTCCCGGCGAGCACGGCGAGTACATCACGGTCCGGGGCGTCGGGCGCACCAGTGACAGTTGCGACAACCGGGATATCCAGTTCGTGGAGCGCCTCGCCAGCCATCTCACCTTCGACGAGTGTGACCGGCACGTCGGGCGGGAACGTATGGAGCCGATGCGCATTCCACAACGGCAATTGCGCCGGCCGCAGGCCGTGGAGACCCAGCCGCCACTTCCCATCTGGGGCCACCGACTTCCACCACACCTTTTTTGTGCCGTCGGTGAAATACTGCCGTACGTGGTGCCAACGAACCTCGCCGGTCAAAGGATCGCACAGCGTGTGCGTGATCACGTTCCCGCGCATCCTCTTCTGTTTCTGCGCCGCGTTCGCGCTGATTGGACCGGCGGGCGTGGTTGCGTGCAGCGGCCGCGTGTAGCCGTCTTGCGGCGGCTCCGCGACCTTCATTTGTGACGCGGCTCCGCGTGGATTGACCCAGGGCGCACCGCAGCGCTTCGAACCTGCCGGGACATCAGGAACCTAGCGAGCGCGGGGCCATCGACGATCAGCCGCCGCCCGGATTCCGTCCTGACGACCGGGAACAGGTTGCGATCTGCCCACACCACAACCGCAGCAGGACTAACCCCGACCCGGCGAGCTAGCTCTGCTGGAGTGACGAGCTTGCTCCGCACTTGTGACACCTCCAACTTGCGGTCCGATTTGGTACATGATACAAATTAGTTGTGGCAAATTCTATTGGTTCTATTCATCACGCTTCTAGACGACGGACAATTCAAGCGCGGCGGAGAGCTCGCCGTCTGGAAAAATTGCGTGAATCCGTCACGCTTGATATTCCACAGTACCTTCCGGGGTGGCCGATTGCGGTACAGTTCACCGGCCGCGGGGAAGGAAGAGAGACTCTCCGGTGGTGGAGCACGGAAGGCGTGGTGCGCGGCGTGTTAGGGATTCATGGCGTGCTCGGCATGTGCGTCCATGCGGTCATGGGTGGAGGGCGTCCCCGCGAGATACCTGGGGCGCTTTGGGATCCTGATGCCGCCGCCCGGCTTCAACCGAGTGTCGAGCGGCTCCTGGTGGGCTGGCCGTGGCGCAAACGCACGGTTGATCGTCCTACGAGCCCAACGCTACTCAACACGATCTTTCTCGAGATGCGGCGTCACGTTGACGTTGACGCGATCCGACTATCCCCGGAGGAGGGGATCGTGCGATTTTCGCCTACCGAGGCTGCACACTTCGCACCAGCCGTGGGCACGCCGCGCGAACGTGCCGATTTGTACTACCGAACCGCGCACACAGCGCTGTTTTTCGCCTGGCGCGTGCGGGATCTTGCCTCGGTGGTTTGGTGCGAGCTCTTGCACGCCTGGAACCAGCACGCCCCGCTCGAAGTTTGTGGAGGCGCTGGAACAACTCGACGCAATATGAACGGCGGCGGATGTGGGGCCCTGTTCTTTCGTCCGCGGGGGGTCATCGGCCGATGGTGTCCTGTCTGCCGCGCCCTCACATGGCGACAGCGCAATCGTGTGTATGCCGCTCCGCCGAAAGAACGCCGCGCCCGAGCACTCGCCGCCTATCACAACGTGACTGATCAACCACCGTTTGCCTAACCTGCATCCTTGCCGCAGCTTGGAACCAACTAGATCGCACCGCGAAGATGAAACCAAGATCTGGGATGTGGCTAGAGCGGAGGTACGTCGCGTGCAGAAGTTTGAGCTTTGGTAAACAAAAACCCGCATGTGAATACCCTCTCCATGATTCTGTCGCAGCGGGCACAAAGGACCACCGGTCCGACGAGCGGTGCGCGGTGTTGGGCTCCCGTGCCATGGGACCTTCCGGCCGGGTACCCCGCATTCGTACAAGAATTCTCCCTCGGGGAGAACCCCGAAATCGGTGCGTTGGGACTCTCATGCCTTTTCGGCCTCATCACCAACCGCCTCTGGGTGTACCGTCGCTGCCATCGCCCATTTGTGCGGCAGAACGACCGGCCTCGCCAGACGACGTGCAATGAATGCCGGCGAGTCAAGGCTGTGACGACGGCCGCTGGTCTGTCACCAACTCTGGGGGGAATGTTACACGCGGCTGCGTAAACGCTTTGCCCTGCGCGTCCACCGAAAAAAGCTCACATCGGAAGAACGCCATAGGCTGTCACGTGCGGCGCTGCACGATGCGCGGCTGGTCGACCGAGGCGAACTCACTCTTGATGCGTGGAAGGCGAGGCACGACTTGACGGAGCCACGCGGCCGCAAGCCACAATAGCGACGCGGTGGCATGGCGTTGGGGTGCAACAACGGGTCATAGTCTATGTAAACATCTGAACATCCATAGAGGACGCGGCGCGTATGCGACAAGCCAGAGAGGCAGATGTTTACCACTCTTGAGGCGTTGCTTTCCGAGAGCTACAGAAGGGGGTTAAAGTACCTGCTTCCCAAGCAGAGGGTCGCGGGTTCGAGTCCCGTTTCCCGCTCCAGATCAATAAAGTCGAGGGTTTCAGCGATTCAGTTCCGCCGGAAAGCGCCGAAAGAGCAGATGCTCACCCAACAACCGGTTTCGAGACTGCCCTAGTTGTCACTATGCCCCGGACGCAAAATACACGTTGACGAGCCTAGCCTATTTCGTAAGATATTCAAGCCCGTCGGCGCATGCTCGGCTTACATCATAGTTAGCCTCCTTTTCCCCGGGCATCTTGTCCCAGCCACCTTTTTCAATGAACGTACTTCTCTCGTAGGAGTCTACCGCCTTTAATTGTTTAAGGTTCTCTTTATAGTTCGGGTCCTTTATGAATTGGGCGACACAGATCGCGGCCCGAGTCGCCAAGACCGCCTCCTCGCTCCTCTGTCGGCTAGTGCCCCCGGTTGTCCAACCGCCCCACGCAAAGCCGATGATCATTGTGATGACTGCCCCACAAATAAGGCCCCAAACTCCAAACTTGACCCGCTCTCGAGTTTCTGGTTTCTTTGGCATACCCCCCTGAACTTGGCCCTTCTTTCCCCGTTGGTCCAGTTCTTCGGCCTTTTTCCGAATTCGCTCCTCTTCGGTGCTCAAGCGCCTCCCCCCAGCCCTACCGTGTCCCAGCGTAGCTCATTCGCGCGGGTCTCCTGGAACCCTCTCCGGATCACGTTCGGGCGGCATGCGTACGCCGCCGCGTCTCTAGCGTGCAGGTCGGTCGCGGGGTGGGCGTTGTGGCGGGGCCCGGGATCGGCCCAGAACGTCCTCCAGTGGTTTGTCGCCGAGCAGCTGGAAGAAATATCGAGCATGGTGACACTGCTGAGGGTCGTGCGACGGGCTGGTGAGAGCGGGCTGCTGATCGTGGAAGCGATGTTCGCCCGAAAGGCCCCGCGGAAACCTCTTAGAGCTGGCATGGAGTGGGGCTCGCTATGCTGCGTCTACAATCGTTGTGGTTCCGATATCGGAGATACCCTGCAGGCGGGTGAGCGGGCCAGCCGCGCGCCGTGTCAATGGGACGCGTCCACAAAAACAGGGGGGCGTTACGGCCCCCCTGTGACCCGGCGAACACCGGATGGCTACATATCCATGTCGCCCGGGTTGTAGCCGCCTGTGGTCGCCGCCGCCGCATCCTTCTTGCCCTTCTCCACGACGAGCGCCTCGGTGGTCAGCAGCAGGCTCGCAACGCTCGCGGCGTTCTGCAGCGCGAGCCGCGTGACCTTTGTCGCGTCGATGATCCCGGCCTTTAGCATGTCAGTGTAGCGGTTCTCGGCGACGTCGTAGCCGATGCCGTGCTTTTCCGACTTAATCCGCGCCACGACGACCGCGCCCTCCATCCCTGCGTTCGTGGCCAGCCACTTCGCCGGTTCCTCGATGGCCCTGCGGACGATGTTCACGCCGCTCTGCTCATCGACATCGTCGGCATCCACCTTGTCCAGGGCCTTCGCGATGTTGAGCAAGGCCACCCCGCCTCCGGGGACGATCCCCTCCTCCACGGCAGCCTTGCTCGTGCTCAGCGCATCCTCGAACCGATGCTTCTTCTCCTTGAGCTCGGTCTCGGTGGCGGCGCCGACTTTGATCTCGGCCACTCCGCCGGCGAGTTTGGCGAGCCGCTCCTGTAGTTTCTCCTTGTCGTAGTCGGAGGTTGTGATCTCGATCTCCTTCTTGATCTGGGCGATCCGCCCCTGGATGTCCTTCTTGCTTCCCCGGCCCTCGATAACGGTGGTCTCTTCCTTGGCGACCCGGATCTTGGCCGCCCGGCCCAACATCTCCAACTCGACGTTCTCGAGCTTGATGCCGATGTCGTCGCTGATCACCTTGCCGCCGGTGAGGACCGCCATGTCCCCCAGCATCGCCTTGCGACGATCTCCGTACCCGGGCGCCTTGATCGCCATGCCCGCCATGATGCCGCGCAGCTTGTTCACGACCAGGGTGGCCAGGGCTTCGCCCTCGACATCCTCGGCGATGAGCACGAGCGGCTTACCGAACTGTATCACCTTCTCCATGACCGGGACGATGTCTTTGACCGCGCTGATCTTCTTCTCGGTCAGGAGGATGTACGGGTCCTCGAGGACCGCCTCCATCTTGTCGGGGTCGGTGATCATGTACGGGGAGATATAGCCGCGGTCGAACTGCATGCCCTCGACGACCTCGACCGTGGTCTCGACACCCTTCGACTCCTCGATCGTAATCACCCCGTCCTTGCCGACCTTGTCCATCGCCTCAGCGATGA
The DNA here is from genome assembly GCA_035295165.1 of bacterium. Classification (NCBI taxonomy): domain Bacteria; species bacterium. Next base: position 3,776 of record DATGJN010000051.1, on the reverse strand, counting down.
TCCGCCCGATCTCGGGGTCGTTCCCGGCGATGCCGGCGACGTGGGCGATGTGCTCCTTGCCTTCGAGCGGCACGCTGATCTTCTTGAGCGCGTCCACGAGAGCCTCGACGGCCTTGTCGATCCCGTGCTTCACGATCATGGGGTTGGCGCCCGCCGCAACGTTCTTCAGGCCCTCCTTGACGATCGCGTGCGCGAGTACCGTGGCTGTTGTCGTCCCGTCCCCGGCGGCGTCGTTGGTCTTGCTCGCCACCTCTTTGACAAGCTGCGCGCCCATGTTCTCGTAGGGATCTTCCAGCTCGATCTCCTTGGCGACGGTCACGCCGTCCTTGGTGATCGTCGGCGAGCCCCACTTCTTCTCCAGGACGACGTTGCGGCCCTTGGGGCCGAGCGTCACGCGGACGGCGCTGGCGACCTTCTCGACGCCGCGCTCCAGGGCCTTGCGGGCATCCTCATGGTACACCAACAGTTTGGCGGGCATGCGACAACCTCCTCAATCAACAACTCCTCGCTCGCGTCTCACCGCGGGCGCCCGTTTAGCCGACCGACCCCTCCATTTCAAGCTGGATCAGCCGGTTCAACTCCACGCTGTACTCCATCGGCAACTCGCGTGAGATCGGCTCGATAAACCCACGGACGATCAAGCTCATCGCCTCGTCCTGGTTGATCCCGCGGCTCATCAGATAGAATAGCTGCTCGTTCGACACCTTCGACACAGTCGCCTCATGGGTCACCTCCACGTCCGCCTCGTCGATCTCCATGGTCGGATAGGTGTCCGACCGCGACTGGTCGTCCAAAATGAGCGCATCGCATCGAACCGCGCACTTGCTCCCCGCGGCCCCCGGGTAAATCTTCACGAGGCCCCGGTAGCCCGCTCGCCCGCCGGACTTGCTGATTGACTTGCTGACGATCGACGACTGGGTATGCGGCGCGGCGTGGATCACCTTCGCGCCGGGATCTTGGTGCTGTCCAGCGCCGGCGAAGGCGATTGAGAGGATCTCGGCCTTCGCGCCGGGCTCCACCATATAGACGCTCGGGTACTTCATCGTCAACTTGCTCCCGAGGTTGCCGTCCACCCACTCCATCGTCGCGTCACGGTAGGCGACGGCCCGCTTCGTGACGAGATTGTAGACATTCTTAGACCAGTTCTGGATCGTCGTGTACCGAACCCGCGCGCCCTCCTTGACGATGATCTCGACGACCGCGCTGTGCAACGAGTCGCTGGAGTAGGTCGGGGCCGTGCACCCCTCCACGTAGTGGACGTAGGAGCCGCGTTCCGCGATGATCAGGGTTCGCTCGAACTGCCCCATGTTCTGAGCGTTGATCCGGAAATACGCCTGCAGCGGAATATCGACGCGGACGCCCTCGGGAACGTAGACGAACGACCCGCCGCTCCAGACCGCACTGTTGAGCGCGGAGAACTTGTTGTCCTCGGGCGGGATGACCGTCCCGAAGTACTCCTTGACGATGTCCGGATGTTCGCGCAGCGCGGAGTCCATGTCGAGAAAGACCACGCCCTGCTTCGTCCACTCCTCGCGCAGACTGTGGTAGACGACCTCGCTCTCGTACTGCGCCCCCACGCCGGCCAGGTACTTCTTCTCCGCCTCGGGGATCCCCAGCCGGTTGAAGGTGTTCTTGATGTCCGCCGGGACATCATCCCAGGTCTTCCCTTGACCCTCCATCGGCTTGAGGTAGTAGTACATATCGTTGAAGTCGATCTCGCCCACGTTGCCACCCCAAGTCGGAAGTGGCTTCTTCTCCCACACCCCGAGCGAGTGGAGCCGGAGGGCGCGCATCCAGGCGGGTTCACTCTTCATGTGCGAGATCATCTCCACGATCTCGCGGTCCAAGCCCTTGCGGGACTTGAACGCGTACTGCTCCGGATCGTGAAACCCGTACTGGTACTGGTCGAGGTCCATTCCGAGCGGGTGCGTTACCACCATGGTGCGTATCCCTCCTCGTGACTGCCACGCCGAACGCCCTGGCCCGCGCTGTGACCCGTTCCCGCAGAGGCGGATGTCCGCTGTCGAACTGTACTGCACCCAATCCCGTCGTAAGGCGGCCCGCTCAAAGCTCGGCCAGCGGGGCGGCCCGGGAGGGACAATGTCAATAAGGCCCCAACCGGACGAGGAGGGGCAGTACGTACACCTGCCCCCGCGCCGGCATGGGCTCTGCTACTTGACTGTCACCTTCACGGTGGTGTTCTTCGCTCGGTCCGACTTTGGCAGTCTCACTTCGAGCATTCCGTCGTGGTAGGACGCCTTTGCCTCGGCACCCTTCACTTCTGTGGGAAGCGGCACGGTCCGGAGAAATGCGCCATAGCGCAACTCTCGCCGATGATAGATGCTGTCCTTCTGCTCTTCGGGCTTCCGCGACCCCTTGAGCGTGACGGCGTCGTTGGTGATGGTAATGTCTACCTGTTTCGGATCGATGTCGGGCAGCGCCGCCTTGATCACTACCTCATGCGCATTCTCGAACACCTCAACTGGCGGCTGCCACTCCACATCGGGCCCGACGATCTCACGGGGCCACGGCGTTGGCACAGCGTCAAGAAGTCCACCAAGTTGGCGACGCATCTCCTGCACGTCCTCGTCAAAGAGCGACCTTCTCATAAGAATCATGTTGTCACCTCCCACGTTCTATCGTGCCTATCGCCCCGTAGGGAATCTGTCGGTTGATCCCGGCTTCCAGCGCGATCACCCATGCGGCTCGAGTCTACAGCTCCTGCCGCACCAGATAGTCGCGACCGCGGTCCGTGATCGCCGCTTGCCCCAACCCGTTCCGGACTCGCCTCCACGTTGCCAACCCGTAATCCGCGCAGTAGAGAAGATGGCGCTCCACAACCTCGCGCACGAGCCCAAGACGCTCGCCCAACACAGCACTGTTCGCCCCTTCTGTCTGATCCCGTAACGAGGCTAATACGCGGTTCCGTTCATGGTCGATCGCCATGGCCGTCCTCCTCGGAAATCGCGCTGATCTCACAACGCACCGATCCGGTACCTTCTCCTCCGAGGAGCCGACCGAGCCGGGGACATGGTCGTGGACATAAGGAAGGGGAAGCAATGTCAGTATAGGCTAGTTCCATTGGATTAGCGAAGCCGGTATGAGGCCTCATCCGTGCAGGCCGTGAGGCTTACCTCTTCTGGCGCGTGCTTCCGCCTCTCCAGCCTACGCCAGAGGCATGCCCCGGAGCCCAGCGAGACCGCACGACGGTGGCGGGTGATTCTAAGAGGCGCGCAAGCACATGGGAACTGCCGTCGGGACCCAGTATGCACGACCACCACCGCCAGGTCGAGGAGCAGGGGGCCGGTCCTGGCGAGGCGAAGGGGATGCGGGACCGGGGGGATGATCATGGGATACGGGTTCGTGATCGCAGTGGTCGTCGTCGCCCTGCTGCTGCTGTGGAACGGGGTCAAGATTGTCCGTGATTACCAGCGCCTGGTGGTGTTCCGCCTCGGTCGCAGCTTTGGCCCGAGAGGGCCGGGGCTCGTCTACCTGATCCCGATCGTCGACAAGGCGGTCTGGGTGGACCTCCGGGAGGCGTTCCTCGAGATCCCCGCGCAGACGTGCATCACCAAGGACAACGCGCCGATCTCCATTGATTTCCTGATCTACTGGAAGGTGTTCGATCCGCAGCTCAGCGTGATCCAGGTGGGTAACTTCGCCGGCGCCGCGCAGGGGATCGCCACGACCGGGCTCCGCGCGGTGATCGGCGACCTCAGCCTCGACGAGGCGCTGACGAAGCGGGACCAGATCAACCAAGTCATGCGCGCCAAGCT
>DATGJN010000050.1 GCA_035295165.1 bacterium | reverse complement strand
GGTGCTGCTCTCTAAGGCCGCGCGGGTGTCCGTTCGGGGCCCGCGTGACGCGCTGTGCCGGTGCCGGAGAGTCGGCTTCCATCAGGCGGCGCCTCGCGCACCGCCGTCCAGCCGCGGACTGGAGGACGGCGCACTCTCACGGGCCCGACGCGCCGCCGTCGGGAAAAGCGCGTTGTAGTTAATCATCGGTGATTAGCATCATAGCAACGTAGTCGCGCGGGTGTCAATTCATCTCATCGGCGCCTCTTGACATTATTCTATTATTCGAATACTATCGAATAATCATGATCCCGGGAACAGCGCATCACGAAGGCTAATGGCGACCGGCGGCGAGACAAAGCAGGTTCTGTCCGTTGACGACGTCGCCAGATACGCGGACATGTTCTCGGCCATGGGGACGGAGCCGCGGCTTCGGATCATGCGGCTCCTGCTGTCCGCGCACCCGGAAGGCCTGGTGGTCGGGGACATCCAAACCGAGCTCGGCATCCCCGCGTCGACGCTGTCGCACCACCTGGACAAACTGCGTCAGGAGGCGCTGGTGTCCGTCACACGCGAGGGCACGTATTTGAGGTACGCGGCAAACACCGACACGCTCGGCGAGCTGTTGGGGTTTCTCTACGCGGAGTGCTGCACGAGGAATCGGGCCGTGCGACCGCAGGAGATCGTCTGGGTCGGAAAACTGGGCGGCAAGGATCGATAACGGGGAGGGGGCGGCAGATGGATCTCAAGGATGTTGTCCGGGAACGGTACGCCGAGGCGGCCCGGCGCGTGGGCGGCGGCGAGGCGTCGTGTTGCGGCGGGAGCGGGTGTTGCGGTGCCGCGTCGGCCGGCGACGACCCGATCACGTCGAATCTGTACGCCGCGGCGGAGATCGCGGCGCTTCCCGCGGAAGCGGTCCAGGCGTCCCTCGGTTGCGGCAACCCGACGGCTCTGGCGCGCCTGGCGCTCGGCGAGATCGTGCTGGACCTGGGCTCGGGCGGCGGCATCGATGTCCTGCTCTCCGCGAAGCGTGTCGGCTCCGCCGGCAAGGCCTACGGGCTCGACATGACCGACGAGATGCTCGCGCTGGCCTGGGAAAATCAGCGGAAGGCCGGCGTCGCAAACGCGGAGTTCCTCAAGGGCGAGATCGAGCGCATTCCACTGCCGGACCAGGCCGTGGACGTCATCATCTCCAACTGCGTCATCAATCTGTCCGGCGACAAGGACCAGGTCTTCGCGGAGGCCTTCCGGGTGCTCCGGCCGGGAGGGCGGCTGGCGCTCTCGGACGTGGTGGTGCGCGGCGAGGTCCCCGCGGAGATTCGGCGGAGCATGGAGTTGTGGGTCGGGTGTGTCGCCGGGGCGTTGGAGGAGACCGACTACGTGGCTGGGCTGAGGCGCGCCGGGTTCCAGGACATCAGCGTCGAGCCGACGCGGGTGTACAATGTCGACGACGCCCGTGCGTTTCTCTCCGGCCACGGCATCGACGTCGACGCGGTTGCTCCCCTGGTACGCGACAGGTTCATGAGCGCATTTGTACGCGCCCGGAAACCCGGTACCGCGCAACGCCCGACGCCGGACTCGGCCACATGACGGGGGCGACGCCGCGGGTGCTCTTTCTCTGTACGCATAACTCGGCCCGGTCACAGATGGCCGAGGGGATCCTGCGATATGTGAGCCGCGGTGCGGTGGAGGCGCAGAGCGCCGGCACCGCACCGTCGACCGTCCACCCGCTCGCGGTGGAGGCGGTTCGTGGGTTGTTCGGCGTCGATCTTGGCGGGCAGCGCTCGAAACACGTGGACGAATTCGCCGGGCAGCACTTCGATTACGTAATCACGCTGTGCGACAGCGCCCGCGAGTCGTGCCCGGTGTTCCCCGCCGCCCCGGTGAGATTGCACTGGGGCTTCGACGATCCATCGGCGGTGCCGGGATCGGAAGAAGACCGGTCTCGCGCGTTTCGGCAGACGGCCGCCGAACTGAAGCGGAGAATCGATCAACTGCTCGCCGTGATCCTGGGTACCGCGACGCCGTCTCCGGCGTGACGCCGGCGCGCTCGGTGTGACCCCACCCCGGCGCGGCGCGCGTCGAGCGCCGTCTGGGGAGCGGCACTCAACGGAGGCGCCCCAGGACGGACTCCCGCCAGCCAGAATACTCCACCTCGATGACGCTCTCACTGTGGGGCTTTGCTGGCTATCTGCTGTTGTACCTCGCGGTGCTCACGGGCACCGCTGTGTCATCCCCGGGGCTGCGGCGGCGCCTGCCGATGGCGGTGCGCAGCAGCGGGACGCACACGATCCTCTCGCTCGCCGGCCTGGTGGCGTCCGCCGTGCACACGCTCAAGGGCGTAGCCTCCCCGCAGGGCGATCAATTTGCATCGCTGGTGTTCCTCGGGTCGACCGGACCCCTCGACCCGGCGCTCGCCCTCGGGGTCGCCGGTTTGTACGCGCTTCTCGTATCCACCGCGGTGGTGTACTTCCGCCATGCGTTGGCGGGACCGGTCTGGCGGATGGTGCATGCGCTGGCCTACCCGGCGTTCGCGGCCTCGGCCTGGCACGGCATCGCGTTGGGGGCCAACACGTGGTTGCCTGAGGCCCGGGTGATGTACGGTGTGACACTCGCGAGCGCCGCAGCTCTCGCCGCGGCACGGCTCGTCGAGATGTCGATCCGCTTTGACCGTGGGCGCCCGCGAGCGCCGCGCGCCACCGCCAGGACCCGCTGAGGGGTGGAGGAGTCGGTTGCGAACGGGTTCCTCCGGTCCGTACCCTGGTGGGTACGACGAGGGGGGGCCGGATGCAGAACGACGCTGCGAGCGCGTGGTCCGACCGAAACGCGCCCTACATCCTGGTCGTTCCAATCCTCCTCGACGTGGTGATCGTTGATGTCTACCTCGTGATCTTCAACACCGCGGTCAGTCTGCAAGCGCGAACGATCAACACCGCGCGCCCGTGTTCGTCGGCCTCCGGGACTACGCCGCGCCGCTTCGCGACATCGATTTGCTGTACTCCTTTGCCTAATGCAGCGGCGGCCGGCGGTCCGCCCAGGGGCGCGCCGCCTCGAAGCACGCCGCGGCCACGAGCGCACGCGCGTCCTGCCGCCATCCCGCGACGATCTGGAGCCCCACGGGGAGCCCGCTCTTCGTCCACCCGCACGGCACCGTGATCGCCGGAAACGCGCTCAGATTGAACGCGAACGTCGGGATCAGGGTGTCGAGGTGCTGCGTGATCGGCCGGCCGGCGATCTCCTTCGGCAGCAGCGTGGCGAGCGGGGTCGCGGCGGTCGACGTCGTCGGCAACACCAGCAGGTCGTAGCGCTCGAAGAAACCCACGAGCCGCTGGTGATAGGCCGTGCGGGCGACCTCGGCCTGGCCGATCTGCTCGGGCGTGAGCCCGCGGCTGAGGTCCAGGCGCTGGACGAGGATCGGGTCCATCTGGTCCCGCCACTGCGCGAGGTGCTTGCCGACCGTGGCGATCCGCACCGCGACGTTCAGGGCTAGGAACGGCTCCATGATGTTGCCCACCTCGGGCGAGGCGGTCTCGACGCTGCATCCGAGGCCCGCGACCGCCTTCGCGGCCGCCTCGCACACGGCGACGACCTCGGGATCGACCGCTGCGGCGCCGCCCAAGTTGGGCGTCCACGCGACCCGAAGGCCGCGGACGCTCGGCGCGTCTGCGAGCGCGGCCCACCGTTCGCCGGTGTGCGGCAGGCTCAACGGATCGCGGTCGTCCGGCCCGGCCATCACCGAGAACATCAGCGCTGCGTCCCCGACGGTCCGCGTGATCGGGCCGTTCGACGACATCGCGTTCCATCCGGCCGCGTTCGGATGACGCGCGATCCGTCCCTGCGTCGGTTTGAACCCGACGGCGCCGCACCAGGCCGACGGATGGCGGATCGATCCGGCCAGGTCGCTGCCCTCCGCGAGCGGCGCGAGCCCGCACGCGACCGCCGCCGCCGCCCCGCCGCTCGAGCCCCCGGCCGATCGGTCGAGCGCCCACGGGTTGCGCGTGGCGCCGAACAGACGGTTGTCTGTGAACGGCTTGCACCCGAACTCGGGCGTGTTGGTCTTCCCGACGAGGATCGCGCCGGCGGCGCGCAGGCGCTCCACGAGGAGCGCGTCCTGCTCCGGGACGGTGTGCTCGAAGATCTTGGAGCCCATCGTGGTGCGGATCCCTTTGGTCGGCGTCAGATCCTTCAGCGAGTAGGGGACGCCGTGGAGGGGGCCGAGCGTTTCCCCGCGCGCTACCGCGGCCTCCGCCGCCTTGGCGGCCGCGCGGGCCTGATCGGCGGTCACAGTGACATAGGCGTTGACGGCGGGGTTGATCTGCTCGATTCGCGCGAGCACCGCGTCGACCACCTCGACCGGCGACACATCTTTCGCGCGAATCATGCGCGCGAGTTCCTGCGCCGGCTTCCAGCACAGATCCTGCGAGCTCATGGCATCCTCCCGTCGTGCTGCGGTCACGGTCGGCGGTGCGCCGTCCCGCTCGCTGAGAAGGGTTGGCTATCGAGACACGGAATTCCTCACATCGGACCCGCGCTGCAGCGGCGGCGCCCGACACACTCGTCACAGGGGAGGACGCGACCATGGCCGGACGTTCAGACAGCGCGGCAGCCTGCCGCGCGACCCGCACCGCGGGATCCCGCACGTGTGCGCTCGCGGCGGGCGCGCTGATCTTCCTCATGACGCTGCTCGCCGTTTCTGTCTCGCCGCCCGGGTGGGCGGCCGGCCCGACCACCCGGGTCTGGGGCCGCTCCGGGGACGTCTTCACGTTGGACGTGCCGCTGTCGACCGATACGCAGACCACGATGGTCTCGACACAACTGTACACGACCCTGACGCGTGCGAAGCCCGGTCAGGTCGACGTGGAGCCGGACCTGGCCACGAGCTGGTCCACGTCCCCCGACGGCCTGGTCTGGACGTTCAAGCTGCGCACGGGGGTCACGTTCCAGGACGGCACTCCCTTCAACGCGCAGGCCGTGAAGTTCAACATCGACCGGTGGGCCGATCCGCACAATGCGTACCGTCCGAAAGGCGGCACGTTTGAGGCGTGGGACGACTTTGTCGCGGATACGTACAAAGCGTCCCGCGTTGTCGATGCGGACACGATCGAGATCATGCTGAAGAGCCCGAACGCGCCGTTGCTGTCCGCGCTGTCCGCGATCTCGTTCGGATTCGCGAGCCCCCAGTCCGTCAAGCAGTACGGCGCCGAAGGCGTTGCGCAGCATCCCGTCGGCACCGGCCCGTTCAAGTTCGTCGAGTGGGTGCGCGACGACCACATCACGTTGGACGCGAACCCGTCGTACTATCGCAAGGGGCTTCCCCGGGTGCACCGGGTCGTCTTCCGGGTGATCAAGGACAACGCCGCCAGATTCCTGGCGCTCAAGGCCGGCGAGATCCAACTGCTGGAGCTCCCGAACCCCGACGACGTCAAGATGGCGCAAGCCGATCCGGCGCTCAAGGTCGCGCTTCGTCCGGCGTTCAACAGCGGCTGGCTCCGGTTCAACATGAACCTGCCGCTCTTCCAGGATCGCCGCATTCGCGAGGCGGTGGCGCTAGCGATCGACCGACAGGCGATCGTCCAGGCGCTCTACGGCGGCTACGGACAAGTCGCCGACCAGCTGTTGCCCCCGGTGATGTGGGGACGTTCATCGAGTGCGGGGCGCTACCCGTATGACCCCGGACGGGCGAAGCAGCTCCTTACCGAGGCTGGGTATCCGAACGGGCTCTCGTTCGACTTCTGGTACATGCCCATCAGCCGGACGTACTTTCCGAACGGCAAGACGATCGGCACGGCGATCGCGAGCGACCTGTCGAAGGTCGGGCTCCGCGCGCATCTCATGACCGAGGACTGGGCGTCCTACTTGAGCGATCGGGCGACCAACAAGTTTCAGGTGTTCATGATCGGGGGTACCGGCGACTACGGAGACCCCGATGACTTTTGGGCCTACAACTTCGCGAAATACGACGCCAACAGCGCGAACTATTCATACAACAAGCCCCAGCTCTTCGCGCTGATCGCCAAGGCGCGCGGCCTTACCAGTCAGGCCGAGCGGGCGCGCCTGTACGCGCAGGCGGCGGAGATGATCGCGCAGGATGTGCGCGATATCTACATCGCCTACGCGCGTGTTCCGGTGCTCATGCGGAAGAACGTGGACGGACTCGTGCTGCAGCCCACGGCGAACGAGTACATGGAGACCGTGCAGCTGAGGTAAACTGACGGCGTGCGGCATCGCCTCGCCGGGCGGCGGCCTCGTCCCCGCGCGCCGACGGAGTCCGCACGGCCCTGCGGCCGAGATTATTGCGCGAACCGCGCCAGGCGGAACAGGCCGAGGTCGAAGTCGCTGCGCCCCTCCGTCGAGAGGTCGGCCATGATCTCCCCGACCACGCTCGCGAACTTGAACCCGTGGCCGGAGAAGCCCGCGGCGATCGCGACCTGGGGACTCGCGGGAAGAACGTCCAGGATGAAGTGTTCGTCCGGGCTGTTCGTGAACAGGCACGTCTTGAGGGCCATCGTTGGTCCGTCGGCCTCCGGGAAATAGCGACGGATTCCTTCGCGAAGCACCGCTTCATCCTCTGGGCGGATTTCACGGTCCACCTGGTCTGCGTCCGTGCGCTCTTCCCGATGGTGGTATTTCCCGATCTTGAAACCCGGCACGCTGTAGACCGGGAAGCCGTAGAATCGTCCTTCGGGCGCTTCCATGTTGAACACAGGGAACGCACCCAACCGGAACCGATCCGGAACGAGCGGTTGCGTCCAGATCAGGACCTGGCGCTCCGGCACCGCCAACTCCGCCAGCGATGGGGCGAGCTTTCCTGCCCAGGGGCCGGCCGTGAGCACGAGCCGCCGCGCGGTGTACGTGGCGTGCTCCGTCCGAACGCGCACCCCGGTGCCGTCCGGCTCCCAGCCCAGGACGTGCTCTCGAGCGTGGATGTCGGCGCCCGCGTCCAAGGCGGCGGTTACATATGCGACGATGGCGCGCTCGGACATGACGAACCCGCCATCGGGCTGATACACCGCGACCATCTCCGGCGCGAGGCGGTATCCGGGAAAACGCGCGTGCAGCGCGCCCGCGTCGAGCACCTCGTGCGGGAGGTGGTGCAGCGCGCACGACAGGAGCGAGCCTTTGACCGTGGGACTGTCCTCCGGTCCCGCGTCGATGCCGCCGGTGATGATCAGCAGACGTTCGCCCGAGAGGTGCTCGAGCTCGCGCCACAGCGCGTATGCGCGCCGCAGCAGCGGGACGTAGGAGGGGTGTTCCCAATACGCGAGGCGGATGATGCGGTTGACGCCGTGCGAGGATCCGCGGTCGTGCGGCACGTCGAAACGCTCGAGCCCGAGCACGCGCTGTCCCCGGCGGGTGAGCTCATACACGGTGGCGCTGCCCATCGCGCCCACGCCGATCACGATCGCATCGTACTGCGGCATCTGCGTCTCCACCCGTCATCGAAACGGCGTCCCGAGGCTCATCACTTCCCGAGTTCTCTACCGGCGACAACCGGGCCTTCACGCGCGGCTCGATCGGCTGCGTGCGCGCGGGATGGTGCTCCGCGGGCGCGCGAGCGAAGGAGGAATCCCGCGCCGGCCCGCGCAAGCGCTTTCACACGGACGCGGACAGACGGAGGTGGGTGCGTGGCGGGCGAGGAGCGGTACGACGCGATCGTGATCGGGTCCGGACAGGGCGGCAATCCGCTCGCGAAGGCGCTGGCTGCGGCCGGGCGGAAGACGGCGATGATCGAGCGGGAACACGTCGGCGGCACCTGCATCAACGAGGGATGTACACCTACCAAGACGATGGTGGCGAGCGCCAGGGTCGCGTACCTCGCGCGGCGCGCGGCCGGCTACGGGGTGCGCACCGGACGCGTCACGGTCGAGATGGGGCGCGTGCGGCAGCGCAAACGGCGCATCGTAGACGCGTGGCGCAGCGGCGGCGCGCGCGCGCTACGGCGCACGCCGGGGCTCGATCTGATCATGGGCGACGCGAGCTTCACCGGATCGGGCACGATCACGGTCGCGCAGCGCCGCGGCCGCCCTCGGGTCCTCACCGCCGACCAGATCTTCATCAACACGGGCGCGCGCCCCGGACGCCCGCCCATCCCGGGGCTGGACGGAGTACCCGTGCTGGATTCCACGTCGATCATGGAGTTGGGGGCCGTGCCCCGGCACCTCCTCGTCGTCGGGGGCGGATACATCGGCCTCGAGTTCGGACAGATGTTCCGGCGGTTCGGGAGCGACGTGACCATCGTGCACCGCAACGAGCGCCTGCTGGACCGCGAGGATCCCGACGTCGCCGGGGAGGTGGAGAAGATCCTTCGCCAGGACGGGATCAAGGTGCTACTCCGGGCCGAGACCCTGCGCGTCGCCTCGGGGCCGGGTGGGGGTGTGCGCCTGAGCGTGCGGGTCGCCGGCGGGCGCGCGTCCCGCGCGCTCAGCGGTTCCCACCTGCTCGTCGCGACGGGGCGGGTCCCCAACACCGATCGTCTCAACCTGGGCGCCGCCGGGATCGAGACGGACGCCCGCGGGTTCGTGCGGGTGAACGAGCGCCTCGAGACGTCCGCCCCGGGCGTCTACGCGCTCGGAGACGTCAAAGGCGGTCCGGCGTTCACCCACATCTCGTACGACGACTTCCGGATTCTCCAGACCAACACCCTGCACGATGGCAGCGCCACGACCCGGGATCGCGTCGTCCCGTACACCGTGTTCACCGACCCCGAGTTGGGCCGGGTCGGCCTGAGCGAGACCGAGGCGCGGGCGCGCGGCGGTCCCATCCGCGTGTTTACGATGCCGATGAGCTCCGTCGCGCGGGCGCTGGAGATGGACGAGCCGCGCGGCCTGATGAAGGTCGTGGTGGACGAACGTTCCGCCCAGATCCTCGGATGTGCGATCCTGGGCGTGGCCGGCGGCGAGCTGATGTCCATGGTCGAGCTGGCGATGATGGGGCGGCTGGCGTACACGGCGCTGCGGGACGCCACGTTCGCGCATCCGACGCTCGCGGAGTCGCTCAACAATCTGTTCGATCAGTGAGCGGCACCGGCTTAGACCGTGCGGACCTGATAGAGCGCTCCTCTTGCGTCTACGCGCCGGATCTCACGGGCGGCGCCCTCGTCGGGCGCGCACCGCCCGGTGTTGCACACGCTCGGTGCCGGCGACGTGGGGCGGCGCCTCGGCGAGCGCGCCTTGTCGCTCCTGGAGCGGAAACCGGAACCGGACGGTCGTGCCGTCCGCCCCGGTGCGTACCTCCAAGCCGTGCACGAGCCCGCGTATCACCGAGAGCCCGCGTCCGCCCGGTCTGCTCGGCCGGTCCGGCCGCCACTTCCCCCGATCCTCGACTTCCACGCGCAGCGTCATGCCGTCGCGACGGGCGCGGACGTAGACGGTGCCGGCCGCGCCAACGTACGCGTGCTCGATCACGTTGGTGACCGCCTCCCCCACGGCGACGTTGAGCGCGAACACGAGGTCCTCGTCCAACTTGAAGCGGCCGGCGAGTTGCCGGACGGCCTGTCGCACGAGCCGCAGACTCGATGGCTGAGCGGGCAATGCCAGATCGAGCCACTCCACCGCCGGAGCGTCCCCCCCTTGGCCCAGGACAGTTCCCGGAACCGCCTGCGTGGTCGTGACCTGATTAGACTTGCGCTCCAATGCTTCCTCCAGATGCGCCCCGCGGCGGCGGGAGCGGGAGTTGCGGGTCGGTGCGTGGAACCTGAGGGTAATCCAAGCGGGAAACGAGGAGGGACGTTCGGGTGAAGACGCGTCGCGTGAAGCGTACGCTCGTTGCGAAGGCGCTGCGCCCGGGAGAGCGGGCCGGCGCGGTGAGGCTGACCCGGCGGGGCTTGCTTGCCGGCGCCGCGGGCCTCGGGAGTGCGGCGCTCCTCGGTCCGTTGGTCCGATCCGCCGGGACGGCGCCGGTGGCCCGGGCCGCGACCGCTCCCCAGGGCCGGGTCGTGTTTGGGATGTGGCAGAGTCCCGAATCGCTCGACCCCGGGACGTCGGGGCTCATCTCCAGCGGGTACATCAGCCTCAACGTCTTCGACCCATTGATCTGGCACCTCCCCGGGATGCGCCAGGGGCAGGAGTACTTCCCGGGCCTTGCCCTGCGGTGGGAAGTGTCCGCCGACGCCAAGCAGTTCACGTTCCATCTCCGCAAGGACGTGAAGTTCCACGACGGCACACCGTTCACGGCACAGGCGGTCAAGGATACGCTGGAGCACATCGTCAATCCCGAGACCAAGTCGCGCTCGGCGATCACGGCGCTCGGACCCTACTCCCACACCGAGGTCAAGGCCGACGACGTCGTGACCATCGTCTTCAAGGAGTCGAACGGCGCGTTCCTCAACAACGTCGCCACGTCCGGGCTCGCGCCGATCTCGCCGACGGCGCTTAAGCAGTACGGCAACCAGGGTGTGAGCCAGCACCCCGTGGGCACCGGGCCGTTCAAGTTCCAGGAGTGGGTTCCTGGCAGTCACGTCACGATCGTGGCGAACCCCGACTACAACTGGGCGCCCGTGGTGGCCCACCATCAGGGGCCGCCTCATCTCGCCGAGATCACGTACCGCATCGTCCCGGACGCCTCCACGCGGTTCAACGCGCTCAAGACCGGCGAGGTGCTCGTCGCCGAGAACCTCGCCCCGACCGACGTGACCGCGCTGCTGCACGCGCCGAACTTCACGGTGTTCACCGCGTCGGTCACCGGGATGCCGTACGCGATTATGGTGAACGTCAAGCGCCCGCCGACGGACGACCTCAAGGTGCGGCAGGCGCTGGAGTTCGCCACCAATCAGGAGGCGATCATCGAGGCCCTCTACAAGGGCATCTACCAGCCGGCGCACAACATCTTTCTGCCCGGGACGCTGTCCTACGACCCCTCGCTCGACAAGATGTATCAGTACAATCCGGCCCGGGCGAAGAGCCTGCTCGACGAAGCCGGGTGGAAGGCGGGGCCGGGTGGAACCCGCCAAAAAGACGGCCAGCCGCTGCGGCTCCAGTTCATCAACATTGCGAACTTCGGCTTCGACCAGATCTCGCAGTTGCTCCAGGCCCAGTGGCAGGACGTAGGCATCCAGACCGACATCTCGGCGCAGTCGTTCCCCACCGTCGCGGAGACCTACAACAAGGGCGACCACAACCTGGCGGATTTCTTCTACTATTCCGTGGATCCGTTTCTCATGCGCGCCCTGTACGCTTGCGACCAGGTGGCCCACGGGTTCAACTGGATGCACTACTGCGATCCGCAGGTCGACACGCTCGTGTCGAAGGGAAACGCCACGGCCGACCCGGCCAAGCGCATTCCGTTCTTCCGGCAGGCGGCGAAGACGGCGATGGAGGCCGCGGTCGTGATTCCGATCTACCAGCAGCGCGCGGTCTTCGCGGCCAGCAGCCGGGTGCAGGCCGTGCGCTTCACCGTCAACGGGTTCCCGATCTTCTACGACGCAACGCTGCGAGCGTAGGCCGGCCGGAGCGTCGCGCCGGGAGGAGGCTTGGGTGGGGCTGTTCATCGGTCGCAGGCTGATCGGGAGCCTGCCCATCCTGTTCGGCATCACCGCGCTCGTGTTCTTGATCCTGCACCTGATTCCCGGCGACCCGGCGCAGATCATGTTGTTCGGTACGAACGCGACGCCGGAGCAGGTGGTCAATCTCAGACAGGCGTTGGGTCTCGATCGGCCGCTGCTCATCCAGTACGGGGACTTCGTGTGGCGGTTGTTGCACGGCGACCTCGGCGTGTCGTTCATCTCACAGCGCCGCGTGTCCGAAGAGATCGCGATTCAGTTTCCCGCCACCGCGACCCTCGCGCTCGTCACCATGGTGATCGCCGCCGGGATCGGGCTCAGCGCGGGCGTGCTCGGCGCGGTGTACCGCGACGGCTGGGTGGACATGCTCGGCACCGGGTTCTCGGTGCTGGGAGTGGCCGTGCCGAACTTCTGGCTCTCGGTGCTGCTCATCCTCGTGTTCGCCGTGCACCTCGGATGGCTGCCCGCGCTCGGCGAGGGCGGGGTGCGTGGGATCATCCTCCCGGCGGCGAGCCTCGGATGGGGTTTCTCCGCCATCATCACGCGGCTGTGCCGCGCCAGCCTGATCGAGGTGCTCGCGCAACCGTATGTCTCGACCGCCTACGCCAAAGGCCTGCGCGCCAGCGTCGTGGTGCTGCGCCACGCCCTGAAGAACGCCCTCATCCCCGTAGTGACGCTGCTCGGGCTACAGCTGGGCAACCTGTTGAGCGGTGCCGTGGTCGTCGAGACGATCTTCGGGCGCCAGGGAATCGGCTCGCTCGCGGTGCGCGCGATTCAGGCGAAGGATTTTCCAACCATTCAAGGCGTCGTGCTCGTTGTGGCGCTCGTGTACGTGCTCGTGAACCTGCTCGTGGACGTCGTGTACGCGGCCCTCGATCCCCGGGTCCACTACGGCTGATCTGCCATGGACGCACACGCACCCTCGACCCCTCGTCCGTTCCCGGCGCCACTGGCCGGCAGGCGCCCGTCGCGCCTCCTCCGGCAGTTCGCGCGGCACCGGCTCGCGGTCGCGGGCGGCGTCCTCCTGCTCGTCGTCTTCGTCCTGGCCGTGTTGGGTCCCGTGATCACACCGTACAATCCGGAGCGCGTGCGGATCGCGGATCGGCTGCGTCCGCCTGAGGCCGCGCACTGGCTCGGCACCGACCAGTTCGGGCGCGACGTGCTGAGTCGGGTGATCGCCGGCGCGCGGCCGACGTGCGTCGCCGCCGTGATCGCGATCGGAATCGCCGCCGGCACGGGCGTGATCCTGGGCGCGGTGGCTGGCTACGCGGGCGGCGCCGTGGACGGCGTGGTGATGCGGGCGATGGACATCATGCTCGCGTTCCCCGGGATTCTGCTGGCGCTCGTCGTGGTGACGATCCTCGGGACCGGGCTCGTGAACGTCATGATCGCGGTCGGCGTCTCCCTGATCCCGGTGTTCACGCGCCTCGTGCGCGGCACGATGCTGTCGATCCGGCAGCGCGAGTACGTGTTATCCGCCCGGGCGATCGGTTGCCGGTCCGCCCGCATTCTCGGTCGGCACATCCTGCCCAACGTCTGGGCGCAGGTCGCGGTGCTGTCCACGACCGCCCTCGGCTGGGCGATCATCGCCGGGTCGACGTTGAACTTCCTCGGGTTCGGGGTGCATCCGCCGACGCCGGAGTGGGGCGCCGACCTCAACACCGGCCGGGAGTACCTCAACGCGGCCTGGTGGATGAGCACGGCGCCGGGCACGGCGATCGTGCTGGTCATTCTGGCGATCAACTTCGTGGGCGACGGCATCACCGAAGCGTTGGACCCTGCGTTGCGCCGCCGGTAGAATGGGACAGGACGCGGGGAGGCGCGCGGCGGCCGCGCGGGCAGGGGAACCGCCGGCCGGGGGCGGCGGCCAGGGGGACAAGGGGAGGAACGCCTGGTGAGACTGTACATCCTAGATCTCGGCCGGTGCGACGTGGACAAGGGCGCGGTGCTCACGCCGGGGTCGGGGGACGGGAAGCGGATCCAGATCCCGATCGTCGGGTACCTGATCCAGACCGACGACGGCACGAACATCCTCGTGGACACCGGGATCCACCGAAAGCACATCGCCGACCCGCTGGCGACCCACCGGGGGAAGCCGTTTGCGAAGGTCCTCACGGTCATGATGCGGCCGGAGGACGACATCGCCAACCGGCTGGGAGAGATCGGGCTCCGTGCGGACGACGTGGACGTGCTCGTCAGCACCCACTTTCACTTCGACCATGCCGGCAATCACGCCGACTTTGGGCGCGCGAGGATCCTGGTGCAGCGGGAGTGCTACGAGGCTGCCCGGTCGTCCGACCGGTATCCGAGGGACTTGTTCGACCTCCCGCACCTGCACTACGAGATGGTCGACGGTGACGCGGACATCGCCACCGGCGTCCGGCTGCTCGAGACGTCGGGACACGTGCCGGGGCATCAGTCGGTACTGGTGCGGTTGCCCAAGACCGGCAGCGTGATCTTGGCGATCGACGCGATCTACACGCCGGAAAACGTCCAGACGGACAACTGGGGAGTGTACACCGATCCGGACCGCGCCCGGGTGAGCGCCCGCCGCCTCGTCCAGCTGGCCAACGCCGAGGGCGCGCTGCTGATCTACGGCCACGACCCGGCGCAGTGGGCCACGCTGCGCAAGGCGCCCGCGTACTACGACTAGCGGTCGGGTCGTCGACGGCTGCCCGGTGCTGTCAGAAGACCGGCTCCCTGCCGGCCACGCGCCGCAGCTGCGGATCCAGCGCATCGCGGAGTCCGTCCCCGAGCAGGTTGATGCCGAGCACGGTGACGCCGAGCGCGATCCCCGGAAACACGGCCATCCACGGCGCCACGGAGAGCGCGCGCGTCGCCTCGAGCAGCATTCGCCCCCATGACGGCACCGGCGGCTGCGTGCCCACGCCCAGGAAACTCAGCGACGCCTCGCTCAGCACCGCTCCGCTGAAGGCCGTGGTCGCCTGGATGACGAGCAGCGGCGCGATCTGCGGCAGGACGTGCCGCCAGAGCACGCGTCGTTCCGTCGCGCCGAGGCCGCGTGCGGCGTCGACGAACTCGAGCGTCTCGACGACGAGCGCCTGTGCGCGCGTCTGCCGCCAAAAGACCGGCACGAGGCCGACGCCGATGGCGATCATCGCCTGGACGTACCCGGTGCCGAGCACCGCGACGATCGCGAGCGCGAGCAGGATCGCGGGAAACGCCATCAACCCGTCCATGACCGGGCCGAGGATCCGCGCCGGCCACCGGCGCCACCGCACGGCGGCGAGCGCCAGTGAGCCCCCGGCGCCGAGCCCGATCCCCACGGCGACGAGCCCGACCTCGAAGGCGATCGCGCCGCCGCCGAGCACGCGGGCGAGGACGTCGCGGCCGAGGTCGTCGGTGCCGAAGATGTGGCCAGGGGTGGGGGGCTGCAGCCGGTCCCCGATCTCGATCCGGATCTCCGTCTGCCCGCCCCATACCGCCTGATAGAGCACGCCGCCGAGGACGAGCGCGAGGATCGCCGTGCCCACCGCGAGCGGGCCGTTCCGGAGGTAGCGCGTCATTCGGCGCGCACGCGCGGATCGATGAGGTGGTAGAGGAGATCCACGACGACGTTCAGCGCGGAGACGAGCACCGCGAGCACGACCACCGCGCCCTGCACGACGGGGAGGTCCCGCGAGAAGATTCCCTGGAGGACGAGCTGTCCCATCCCCGGCAGCCCGAAGACCTGCTCGACGACGATCGCGCCGCCGAGGAGGAATCCAAACTGCAGCCCCGCGATCGTCAGCACCGGGATGAGGGCGTTTCGGAGGACGTGGACCACGAGCACCGCGCGCTCGCTGAGGCCCTTCCCGCGCGCCGTGCGGACGTAGTCACGGCCCAACTCCTCGACCATCGAGCCGCGAACGAAACGCATCAGCTGCGCCGCGCGCGCGGCCCCGAGCGTGACGGCCGGGAGCGTCAGGTGCGACGCCCACGCGCCCACTCCGGCGCTGAGCGGCGCGTAGCCCTGCAGCGGAAACCACTTGAACGCGACACTGAACACCAAGAGCAGCAGAATGCCCACCCAGAAGTTGGGGACCGCGAGCCCGGCCTGCGTCGCGGCCAGCACCCCGAGGTCGAACGGGGACCACGCGCGCGCGGCCGCGAACAGGCCGAGCGGCAGGGCGACCGCGACCGTGACCACCATCGCCGCGGCGGCGAGCGACAGCGTCACCGGCAACCGCTCCGCGACGAGTTGGGCGATCGGCGCGTGGTAATGCATCGAGTCGCCGAGGTGTCCGCTCGCGAGCCCGCCGAGCCAGACGGCGTACTGCTCCCAGATCGGGCGGTCCTCCCCCAGTTGGTGGCGGAGCAGCTGGAGTTCCTGCGGGGAGGCGTCCAGCCCGAGCATGAGGGCGGCGGGATCGCCGGGGATCACCCGCAGCAGGACGAACACGATCGTGGCGGTCACCACGACGGTCGGGACGATCGCGAGCAGGCGGGCCGCGCGCATCGCGCGCGCTACTTCGTGGCGGTCCTGAGGTCGTACGTGTCGATCGCGTACATCTCCTTGATGTTGCGGACGCCGGTGCGCGTGATGATGTGGTCATCGGGCTCGCCGAGGAAGACCATCATCGCGTCGTCGGTCATGCGGCGCAGCGCCTCGGCGTAGGTGCGCTTTCGCAGGTCGGCCCGCAGCGTAAACCGGCCCGCGTCGATCAACGCGGCGACCTGCGGGTTGCCGTACTGCACGTAGTTCGTCGCCGGATCTCCGAAGCCGGCCAGCCGGCCGTCGGGGTCGAGCTTGCCCGTGTGGCCGATGATCGTCAAATCGTAGTCGTGCGGGCCGGCGTAGATCCGCGATAACCAGAACCCGAACTCCACGACCCGGATCTTCGCCTGGATGCCGACCTGCGCGAGCATCGCCTGGACCAGCTCCCCGGCTTTGATGTGCGCTGCGTAGGGCTGGGGGAGCGCGAGGTCGGTCGCAAACCCGGACGCCAGGCCCGCCTCGGCCAGGAGCTGCTTGGCCTTCGCGGGGTTATACGGGTACGGGTCGCCGAGATCCACGTAAAACGGACTCAGGACGTCCATGAACTCGGCGACCGGGGTCGACCCCGCTCCGTAGGCGGTCCTGAGCACCGCCCCGCGGTCGATCGCGTACCATAACGCCTGCCGCACGCGAATGTCCGTGTACGGCTTCCGGGCGTTGTTGATCGCAATCACATTCACGGTCGCGTTGCGTCGTGGGACGAGCGAGACTCGGGCGTCCTTCTCCAACCGCGGCAGTTCAAGCGGGTCCACCGCGTCCACCACGTCGAACTCCCCGCTCAGTAGCCCCGCGGTCTTCACCGCGGCCTCGGCCACAAACCGGAAGGTCACGCCGTCGAGCGCCGGTTCCCCGCGCAGGAAGTAGCCGTCGAAGCGGACGAGGCGGAGGAAACTGTCGCGCGTCCACTCGGCGATCCGGAACGGTCCGGTGCCGATCGGACGACTGCTGAAGTCGTTGCCGGAGGCGATGGCGTCCCTCGGAAGGATCGCACCCCAGCCCTGCCCGAGCGCGGCCAAGAACGGCGCGAACGTCTGCTTCAGCACGAACCGCACCGTGAGCGGGTCGACGGCTTCGACGCGGTCGATCGCGCCGTAGTCAGTCCGTTTGGGCGAGGCCGTCGCCGGATCGAGGATGCGCGTGAAGGTCGCCACGACGTCCTGCGCGTCGAGCGTCTTGCCGTTGTGGAAGTGGACGCCTGGCTTGAGCTTGAAGATCCACTGCTTCCCGTCGGGCGACATCGTCCACGACTGCGCGAGATCGGGCACCAGCACGCCGTGGTCGTCCGGTTCGACGAGCGTGTCGTAGAGGCTCTTCATCACCTGGAAGCTAAGCGTGGCCGAGGTCTTCTGAGGGTCCAAGGTGTCGGGGCCACCGGACAGGGCGAACGTTAGCACGCCGCCACGGCCCGCGGCGGGGAATGGAGCCAGGACCGCCAAAGACACCGCGGCCAGGAGACAGACGACCAGGCGCCGCATGAGGGCTGGCATGCTCGCAACTCGATCGGACGGAGGTTGCCTTCGCGGTTCTGCGCCGCGGTTCCTGTAGCGCGCTGGCGCGCCAGTGGGCACGCCGTTATTATGCGAACGCTGGGGGCCCGCGTCCATGAAGGTGAGGTTAAGGCTCGGCGAATCTTCCGTCCCATATTTTACTAGGGCTAGAGAGGCAGCAGGGTCACTAGTGGGAACCGTTTGAGAAGCTATGCCCCCGAGAGGGCCTAAAACGAGGGGTTTGGAGGCTGTGGTTGACGAGGCGAGGTTCCCACGCTACGATCGCCCCTGGGACAGTCTTGCAGTGTTGCCGCAGCGCCGTCATGATGGGCGCTGGTCAGCTTCATCCCTGGGTCTGGCCGATAACTGTCTATCCCTAGTTCGCTCCGAGTGTACAGCCAGGACACCTGCTGCGAATCACGGAAGCGCATCACCAGGTGTTCGCAATCGCTCTTCGAACCACAGAACGGACACATACCTCTTGCTACCCGATGTTCGGTAACAGGTTCCTGCCGAACATAAGGAGGGACCGATGGGATCTCAACCGGGGCCGCACACTAGAGAGTTTATGAACTGCGTGAAGTCAATGGTGAAGCACGCCTCATTTGCCACACTTCACAACGTACTAGTGTAGCGTCCTGAAAGTACGGTTACATAACACGGAGCGGATCTCCCGTGTACGTCCAGGCGAACGGCTTCGCATCGACGTTGTACTCGGCAATGGCGCGCATGATCGTGTTGATGAGCTCTTGTCGAGAGGGAAA